>DATCPW010000040.1:0-10310 GCA_036569865.1 Candidatus Dormiibacterota bacterium | reverse complement strand
CACCTGCTCGAGGCCGCCGAGGAAGACGTGGTGTTCGACCAGGGCAAGTTCCACGTGAAGGGCGCGCCCGACAAGTCAAAGGCGCTCGGCGAAATCGCCTTTGCGGCCTACGGCCAGCTGCCGCAAGGCATGGAGCAAGGGCTCGAGGCGGTTGCGTATTTCGAACCACCGAACTTCGTGTGGCCGTTTGGAACGCACATCTGCGTCGTCGAGGTCGACCGCGAAACCGGCGCGGTGGACATGCAGAAGTACGTCGCCGTCGACGACTGCGGAAACGTCATCAACCCGATGATCGTTGCGGGTCAGCTGCACGGCGGCATCGCGCAGGGCATCGCGCAGGCGCTTTTTGAGGAGATGGTCTACGACGACGAGACCGGAAGGCTCAAGTCGGCAACCTTCCTTGACTACGCGATGCTGACCGCAAACGAGATGCCGACAATCCAGCTCGACAACACGATCACCCCAAGCCCCACCAACGATCTCGGCGTGAAGGGGATTGGCGAGGCTGGCACCATCGCCTCGACTGCAGCGGTCATAAACGCAATCTGCGACGCGTTGAGCCCGCTCGGAATCAAGCACGTCGACATGCCCGCCACCTCGGATCGGCTGTGGAAGCAGATGCAAAGTGCGCGGCCCGCGTCCAGCAACGGAAAAGGAGGCTCGTAGTGATCCCAGCCGCATTCGAATACGCGCGCGCCTCCTCCATCGAGGAGGCTGTGAAGCTGCTCAACAAGTACGGCGAGGATGCCAAAGTGCTGGCGGGCGGTCACAGCCTCATCCCGCTCATGCGCATGAGGTTGGCCCAGCCGAGCGCCCTCGTCGACATCAACGGCATCAAAGGGCTGGACCAGATCAAGGAAAGCGGCGGCAAGCTGCACGTCGGGGCGCTTGCACACCACGTGACCATCCACAACTCGCAGGTAGTGAAGGACAAGCTGCCTCTGCTCGCCGAAGTCGCTGGCGACGTGGGGGACAACCAGATCCGCAACATGGGCACCATCGGAGGAGTCGTCGCGCACGCGGACGCGGCCGGCGACTACCCCACCATCGCCCTGATGCTCGACGCCGACATCGTGACCAATCAGCGGACGATTCCGGCCAAAGACTTCTTCAAGGACATCTTCACGACGCCCCTGGCGGCGGATGAGATCGTCACCGAGATCGTCTTCCCGGTCGCGAACGGACCGCACAAATACATCAAGTTCCGGCGCCGCCTGTTTGACTGGGCGATCGTCGGCGCTGCGGCGCAGCAGGTGGACGGCGGATGGCGCATCGGCCTCACCAACGTCGGCCCAACTCCGGTGCGAGCCAAGGCGGTCGAGGACGCCCTGCACAAGGGCGCCAAGCCGGAAGAGGCGGCACAGCACGCGTCCGACGGGCTGAACCCTTCGGGCGACCTGCGTGCCAGCCCCGAGTACAAGAAGCACCTGGCGAGGGTGCTGACGAAGAGAGCGATCGAGCAAGCCGGTTAATTGAGTTTCCTGCTGCCGGCCGCGTCGCGTTACAGGGGGGTGCGGCGGGAGCCGGCTTTGCCGGGCCCGCCGCCCTGAGGGGGGACGTCCCCCTCAGATCGACCCGGTAGTCTTTTCCGCGATGAGCTCTGCTGTGCTTTCGATTGACGAGGTCGAGGCGCGCCTGCGCGAGCGCCGTTACATCGGCGACCGGGGGCTCGCAACTTCGATCTTCTTGGCGCTCAAGCTCGAGAAACCACTGTTCATCGAGGGCGAGGCCGGGGTCGGCAAAACCGAGGCCGCCAAGGTCATGGCCGACGTGCTGGGCGCGCGCCTGATCCGCCTTCAATGCTATGAGGGCATCGACCTGGCCCACGCCGTTTACGAATGGAACTACCCGCGCCAGCTGCTGCACATCCGGCTGCTTGGCGAGCAGGACGATCGGCGCACAGCCGAGCGCGAGATTTTCAGCCGGGAGTTCCTGCTCAGGCGGCCGCTGCTCGACGCCATCGACAACGACGACCCCACGCCTCCGGTGCTGCTCATCGACGAGATCGACCGCTCGGACGAAGAGTTCGAAGCCTTCCTCCTCGAGCTGCTCTCGGACTTCCAGGTCTCGATTCCGGAGATCGGAACCATCAAGGCCAAGAAGGCTCCCTTTGTGGTCATCACCTCCAACCGCACACGCGAGGTGCACGACGCTCTGAAGCGCAGGTGCCTGTATCACTGGATCGACTACCCCGACCTCGAGAAAGAGGTCGAGATCGTTCGGGCGCGCGCGCCGGAAGCCGCCGAAGGCCTCGCGCGCGAGGTGGCTGCCCTCGTGCAGGGACTCCGAAGCATGGACCTCTACAAGGTGCCCGGGGTCGCGGAGACGTTGGACTGGGCGCGCTCGCTCGCGGCGCTTGGCGCTACTCGCATCGACTCCGCCCTTGTCGATTCAACCCTGGGGGCGGCACTGAAGTACCAGGAAGACCTCGAGCGTGTCCGCGAGCAGGTGCCGGCGATGGTCGAGAAGGCGAGAGGTGCCTGAGGCCGACCTCCTCCCGCGACTGGCCGCATTCGCTCGACTGCTCCATGACGCCGGGCTGGAGGCCGGCCCCCGCCGCCTGACCGACGCCACCCGCGCGCTCAATCATGTGGAGCTGGCGAGGTCCATCGATTTTCGCAACGCCTTGCGGGCGGTGTTCGTGAGCCGGAAGGAGGACATCGACACCTTCGAAGCTGCTTTCGACATCTTCTGGGCGCCGCCCGACCCGCGTGCCTCCGCCGGGCAGGTGCCTGGGCGAAGCCGCGCACTGCCGATGTCGCCAGAGCGTGCCAAGGCATGGTCGAATGCGCTTGGCCTGAACCAGTCTCAAATGAACCGCGAGCAGGACGTGACAGTCGTGCCCGAGAGCTCCAGCGGATACAGCGCCGAGGAGCTCTTGCGCCACAAAGACTTCGAGCAGATGACGTGGCAGGAAACGCAGCAGGTCCGGCGCCTGCTCGAGCAGGCCCCCTGGCGCATGGCCGAGCGCAAGACCCGCAGGTTGCGACCGGCGAAGGCCGGGCGCATCGACATGCGGCGGACAGCTCGAGACGCGATCCGCTCCAGCGGCGAGCTAATGAAACTTTTCCGGCGGCGTCCACGCCTGCGGCGCCGCCCGCTCGTCCTGATCTGCGATGTCAGCGGCTCGATGGAGAAGTACTCGCGCTTGCTCATGATCTTCGCCCACGCAATCGCGCGGCGCGAGGACCTCGAGGCATTCGTCTTTTCCACGCGATTGACACGAGTCACACGTCTCCTGCGACAGCGGGACCTGGATCGCTCGCTCGACTCGTTGAGCAAGGGAGTGCACGATTTCAGCGGGGGTACGCGCATCGGCGACGCGCTCGCCGACTTCAACCGCCATTGGGCCCGTCGAGTCCTGGGCCACGGGGCTGTCGTCATCATCGTCAGCGACGGCTGGGATCGCGGCGACCCGGCTCAGCTCACCGCTGAATTGATTCACCTGAGGCGCACGGCGCACCGGCTCATCTGGTTGAACCCGCTCATCGGCTCCAAGGGCTATGAGCCTCTGACAAGAGGCATGGCGGCGGCGCTCCCGCATTGCGACGACTTCCTCGCCGCCCACAACCTACAAGCCCTCGACGACCTGGGCAAGCTGCTGGCGGGCCTGGGAACGCGCGCGGCCCGCAGGAAGTAGTGGATAGAAGAGATGCGTGAGGTCCTGGGCGAGCTGGAGGAGTGGACGCGCGAGGGCGAGGAAATCGCGCTGGCGACAGTGGTCGAGACCTGGGGCTCGAGCCCGCGGCCCCTCGGATCGAAGATGGTCGTCACACGGTCGGGCAAGATGGCGGGCTCCGTTTCCAACGGCTGCATCGAGGGCGCCGTGTTCGAAGAAGCCCTGAAGGTGCTCAAAACCGGCAAGCCGAAGATCGCTGCTTTCGGCGTGGCCGACGACGTTGCGTTTGAGGTCGGCCTTGCATGCGGCGGCCACATCGAAGTCTTCGTGCAGCCATTGACGCCGGCGCACAAACAGCTCATGGCGATGCTCGAAAGGAATGAAGCCGCCACGCTGCGGACGAATCTGGCCACGGGCGAGGTGAGCCTCACGGCTGGAGCGCCGCCCGGAAGTGAGCTCGCGCGGCGCGAAGGCGACTGGCTGGTCGAACCTTTGCGGCGGCCCGCGCATCTGGTCATCGTCGGCGCCATCCACATTGCGATTCCGCTTCATCGGCTGGCGAAGCTCATGGGTTATCGCGTTACCGTGGTCGACGCGCGCGCGAAGTTTGCGACCAAGGAACGATTCCCTGAGGCGGATGAGCTGATCGTGGCGTGGCCCGACGAGGCGATGGCAAAGCTCAACCTCGACAACTCGACCTATGTGGTGATCCTCACGCACGATCCCAAGTTCGACCTGCCCGCCCTGCGATCGGTGCTTGGAAAAGAGGTCGGCTACATCGGTGCAATCGGGAGCCGCAAAACAAACCAGAACCGTTTCGATGCCCTGCGCGCCGAGGGGTTCCCCGAGGATCAGATCTCGCGGGTGCACGGCCCGATTGGCATGGACCTGGGAGGTCGTGGCGCTGAAGAGACCGCTCTAGGGATCCTCGCTGAGATCACCGCTACGCGCTTCGGCGGCACTGGCGTCTCCATGCGAGAGGCGAAGCGCCCCACCCTCGCCTGACGACGATAGGGCCGCCGGCGCCCCATTTAGGAGGTCTTCGCGCGCTCCCGGAACCGTTTCGCCTTCTGCCGATTTCCGCAGGAGGCCATCCTGCACCAGCGGCTCGAACGGTTGCGCGACTGGTCGTAGAAAGCCCAGCGGCACGTGGTGGAGCCGCAGAGCTTGAGGCGGGTCCAGTCCTCTGAGTTCATGGCTGCGAACACCGCCGCGACGATTCGTCCGAGCGCGCCTTCAACGCCGTCCGCGTGCGCCTCGAGGCGCGCTTTCCCGCCTGGGCCGAAGCGGGGCACAAGCCGGCTGGCAGAGACTGCGCCGTTCAGCGTGGCGACGTCGACGGGAAAGACCGAGCCTCCCGAGTTGGCGCCGATTGCGCCTCGCATCGCCTCCCGCAGAGCTATGGCGTGCTTGAGGTCGGCACCATCTGCGGCCTGGTTCGGAGCCATCAGTCCTCGTTCCACCAGCCACGCCTTGAGCGCGTCGGGGTCGCTGAGGTGGTCCGTTCCGGGCTCGAGGTCGGCGGTGTTTACGAATGCCTGAACGAGCCCAAGGACTCCCGTGGCGGTCTCGCGATCAGGCATCTTTGAATTGTAACCCCTAACTGATATTTGTCGGTTATACTAACTACTATAAGAGTTTAGCTGGTTACAGGAGGGATCCAATATGAACTCGCCGAGGTATGAGGACCTGGCCTGGCTGCAAGTGCAGGAAGTGCCGCGTGGGGCTGAGGACGGGCGCCTGATGGCCGCCGCGGGCCGGTTGGCCAGGATGGCGATCAGGACGGCCAAGCTTGGGCTTTGGGTCGTCCGGGCGCTGGCAGTCTTCGTGGTGCGCAGGGCCGGCGCCAGGCCGCCAACGTCTTCGGTGGCCGAAAGCCGCCATCACGCCTAGCCGCGAGCCAGGCGCCGCAGCACCTCCACCTGCGCGGCGTCTGGCCCTCCGCCGGCGCCAGGCACCTCCAGGATGAAGGGCAGCTTGGCAAGGCGAGGCTCGCGCAGCAGGGCCCGGAAGCCCTCCTCTCCGATCTCGCCCTCGCCGATGTTGGCGTGCCGGTCCCGATTGGAACCCAGCCCGGTCACCGAGTCGTTGCAATGGATGACCTCGACGTGCTTTAAACCCACGACGCGATCGAGCTCGTCCAGCGTCTTGGAAACGTCTGAGGCGGTTCGCTCGTCGTAGCCGGATGCAAACGCGTGGCACGTGTCGAAGCACACAGATGCCCGCGGGTCTCCCAGCGAGGTGAGCATTTGCGCGATCTCCTCGAACCGCGCACCGACGCATCCGCCGAGGCCGGCGTTGTTCTCGATGATCAGGCGCGCCTTTTTCGGATCGGCTCTCTCGAGCACGCCTTTGAGGTGCCCGATGATGTTCGGCAATCGCGCTTCGAACCCAGCGCCCTTGTGCGACCCGGTGTGGAATATGACGCCGCTGATCCCCAGATCGTCAGCCGCCTTGAGATATCCGGCAAGCGTGCTCTCGGATCGCCGGCGCATCGCTGGATCGTCGCCCGCCAGGTTTATCAGATAGACCGCGTGAAAGTAGAACGGCGGATTTCCGTGCTTGGCAGCAGCTTCCTTGAACGTCGAGATGCGAGCTTCATCGAGCTTGGGCGAGCCCCAGAACCCGGGCGGCGTGGGGTGGACCTGGATCGCCTCGGCACCCATGGCGGCAGCTCGCTCGAAGGCGAGGTGGAGGCCGCCCGACGAATCGACGTGGGCACCAAGAAGGGGCACACCTAAAGACTAACCGGCGCTGTCTGGCATGCTGGAGAGGTGACCGTCTTCGTGATGAGCGACCTCGAGCTGCCGATTCGTGGGCGCACCTATCGGGAGCCGGAGGGTCCGCACAGCGTGGTCGTTCGCGGGCGGGACATCGAACACGCGCTGCAACACGTGGCGTCGCGCGAGGACTGCCGATCCCTCGCGGTGATCAGCCTTCCGACCAGCGTCCCAGACCTCTCAGCGCTTGCGGGGCGCCGCCTGCTCCTCGTCGATGGCGACAGCGGCCGGCTGCGCGACTTTGCCGAGCTTGCCCTCAAGGCGGACGTCGAGGTGGAGTGGATAAGGTCGGCACGGCCTCCCTTCGAGCGCCTCGCCGCCGCACTGCTCCCTGTGGGCGCGATCGTTCTCGCGGCCGGCTCAAGCTCGCGAATGAGCGGGTCTCAGAAGCTGCTGCTCGAATTCGAAGGCAGGCCGATGGTGAGACACGCGGTCGAGTCGGCCTCCGATGGCGGGTGTCAGCAGGTGGTGGTCGTCTACTCCGCGCGAGAGGTGAAAGCGGCAGTCGGTGACGCAGCGGAGGTGGTGCACAATCCCGACGCACAGACGGGCATGGCCTCTTCGCTCAAGGTTGGGCTCCGCGCGCTGAGGCCTGAGATCGAGGCAGCGGCTGTACTGCTCGGAGATCAACCCCTGGTCGGCTCGCGGACCATTTCGGCGCTGCTGCGGGCTTGGCGCCGCGAAGGCTCGCGTCCGGCTGTCGCCGTGTCCAAGAAGCGTGATGCCGAGGAAACGTCGGGGAGTCAACGCCCCGATGCGCATTGGTCCCCGCCCGTCGTGCTGGCCCGCGAGATGTGGGACGACCTCTACGCGCTCGAAGGCGACGCCGGCGCGAGGCAGATCCTCGACGGCCACCCTGAGCTTCTCGACACCGTGCCGGCGCCGGGTCGTCCTGACGACATCGACACACCGGAGGACTACGCGAAGATCCTCACTTTGTTTCCCCGGCGTAAGTCGCGCAAGAGGGCGTAATCGTCCACGGCGCGTCAGCGGAGTAGCTAGCATTGTGGATAGTGCTAGTGATCGCTCTAGGAGTGCCAGCTTGAAAGATCTGAAGGCGCCCAAGGCGGGCTCCAAGCGCCAGGCCTGGAGACGGTCTGGCCGCTACACCGACATCATCTATCAGACCTGGGACGGGATCGCCAAGATCACTATCAACCGCCCCGAGGTGCGCAACGCGTTCCGGCCGACGACCGTCTTCGAGATGTCGCGAGCGTTCGAGGTTGCTCGTGACGACCCGAAGATCGGGGTCGTGATCCTTACCGGCGCCGGCACCGAAGCGTTCTGCTCTGGCGGTGACCAGCGGATCCGTGGCGACGATGGCTACATCGACCCCAAGGGCACAGGCCGTCTCAACGTGCTCGATCTGCAGGTGCAGATCCGCCGGCTGCCGAAACCGGTGATCGCGATGGTCGCCGGTTATGCGATCGGCGGCGGGCATGTCCTGCACGTTGTCTGCGACCTGACCATTGCCGCTGACAACGCGAAGTTTGGCCAGACAGGACCGCGTGTGGGCAGCTTCGATGGTGGCTATGGTGCGGGGCTGCTCGCACGGATCGTCGGGCAGAAGAAAGCGCGAGAGATCTGGTTCCTGTGCGACCAGTACGACGCCCAGCAAGCGCTCGACATGGGCCTCGTCAACAAGGTCGTTCCGCTGGCCGACCTCGAGAAGGAGACCGTCGCCTGGTGCCGCCGCATGCTCGACCTGAGCCCACTCGCTCTGCGCATGCTCAAGGCAGGGCTCAATGCCGCGGACGATGGCCTCGCCGGAATCCAGCAGCTCGCCGGGGATGCCACCTTGCTCTATTACATGAGCGAAGAGGCGCAGGAGGGGAGGGACGCGTACGTCCAGAAACGCAAACCGAACTTCTCCAAGTTTCCGAAGCGGCCATGACGGTGGCGATGGCGCCAAGCCCGGCAAGCGCGTGGTGGCATGCCGTGCGGCCGGCGACGCTGGCCGCGGCTGTCGCGCCGGTGCTCGCGGGCACGGCCGTTGCGGTGCACGAAGGTGGCGCACGGCCTTGGGCCGGCATCGCGGCCCTGATGATTGCGCTTGCGCTCCAGGTCGGCGTCAACCTTTCCAACGACTACTCCGATTTCGTACGCGGTGCGGACACACCTGAACGGATCGGGCCGCTGCGCGCTTCGGCATCGGGGGCGATCGAGCCTGACCGCGTGAAATGGGCAGCGATCGCCGCTTTTGCGGTCGCCGGCTTTGTGGGCCTCGCGCTCAGCCTCGCGACCGACTGGCGGCTGCTCTTCGTCGGGGCTGCCTGCATCCTGGCCGCGTGGCTCTATACGGGGGGTCCACGGCCCTATGGCTACATGGGACTGGGCGAGCTCTTCGTCTTCATCTTCTTTGGGCTGGTGGCGACAATCGGAACTGCCTACGTTCAAGAGCTGCGGATGACGCCGCTGGCTGTTCTGGCCGGCTGCGGCATCGGTTGCCTGGCGACTGCGATCCTCGTCCTCAACAATCTGAGGGACATCGAGACCGACGCAGCGGCCGGCAAGCGAACGCTCGCCACGCGCATCGGCCGAGGCCCGACGTTGATGCTCTTGCTGGTGCTCGTGTGCGCCGCCTTTGCGGTCCCGATCGTCATATTGGTTTCAGGACTGGCCGGCGTCACGATCATGGCCATGCTTTTCAGCATCCCGATCGCGGCCTTACCTGTGCGCACCGCTTTCGCCACCCGCAGCGGTCCAGAGCTGATCGGAGCCCTGAAGCGGATGGCTGGAGCCGAGCTTGCTTACGCCCTGCTTTTGACCTTGGGCCTGCTCTTGTCATGAGGGCTTACATCACCGCGCGGAGGCCGGCCGACGTCGCACGAGACGTGGACAGCTGGCGCACGCGGGGCTGCAGGTCGTTCGTTCTTCGTCGGGTCAATGGCGGCGGCCTGGTGGACCAGGAGCGGCTGGGTGCGGCTCGCTATGCCGCGGGACTTCAGGCCGACGTAGAGCTCGAAGGCGACGCCTCTGATCTCTCCGACGCTGCCTCCAGATGAGCGAGAAGCAGGCGCGAGAACACCTCCGGCCGCTCCTGATGAACTGTGTGACCGGCTCGCTGGGCGATCACGACGCGCCCGTCCGGCACCGATCCCGCCAGGCGGCGCGCCGAGGCAGCATAGCCGTGGTCGAGCTGGCCGGCGACGAACGTGGCTGGGACCTTGACACGGTCGAGCTCGTTCCAGACGGGTCGCATCGCGCCCGCGCCCATGCCGCGCAGCGATTCCGCCAGACCCGCAACGTGATTGTCCATGCGCGCGGCTCGCACCTGGGCCAGGAACGACGGCCCTCGGCGCTCCAAACCCTCGAACAGGGGCAGGCTGCTCCAGTAGTTGACGAAGGCCTCCAGCCCGTCGTTCTCAATGCGCTGCGCCAACGCCTCGTCGCCTCGTCGCCTACCTTCGCGAGCTTCCTCGTCGAGCCCGGCGTGAGCGCCGATGGTGAGCAGCGACAGGATTCGCTCCGGCCTCGCAGCCGCGACGTGGAGCGCAAGGCGGCCGCCCATCGAGTAGCCGACGAGATGGGTGCGTGCGATCCCGAGACTGTCCCAGAGCCTCACCAGATCTTCCGTGCAGGCGTCCATGGTGTAGGGAGCGCCGGGCCGGACACGAGTCGCGCCATGGCCGCGGAGGTCGGGCAGCACCCACTTCCAGCCGGGCGGCATCAAGGAGACGACCTCGTGCCAGCTCAGGCCGCTCTGGGTGAAGCCGTGGAGCAGCGTGACCGGCGAACCTTCCCCGATCACCTCATAGTTGAGCCGGACGTCATCTCCTTCGAGAATCACAAATAGATCCTATGGATGTAACGCAATCATTCGCCGCAACCTTCGTCGATGAGCTTGCCGCGCAAGGCGTCGATTTCGCTTGCATTTCACCCGGCTCGCGGTCGGCGCCACTCGCCATCGC
>DATCPW010000039.1:0-33320 GCA_036569865.1 Candidatus Dormiibacterota bacterium | reverse complement strand
CAGCGCACGCTCGAACAGGGCATGGAGCTGTTCGAGCGCATCGCCGCCAAGCATGGACAGACGATTCCGGGCAGCGACGCTTTCAAGCTGCACGATACCTTCGGCTTTCCTTTCGACCTGACCCGCGAGCTCGCACAGGAGCGCGGCATTCAAATCGACGAGGCTGGATTCCGCGTTGCGATGGCTGAGCAGCGCGAACGTTCACGCGGCAAAGGCGCGCAGCACCTGGCCGCGGCCACGGATCTGCCGAAGGCGGAGTTCACCGGCTATGGCGAGCTCACCACCGAGAGTGTGATCACCGCACTGCGCAGGGACGGTGTCGCGACAGATGTCGCGAGTGAAGGCGATGTCGTCGAAGTCTTTTTGCAGAGCACTCCTTTTTATGCTGAGTCGGGCGGGCAGGTCGGAGACACCGGAGCCATCACAACCCAGTCTGGACGCGTGCGGGTCGAGGACACCCAGAAGCCGGCGGAGGGTGTCATCGCGCATGTCGGCACCGTGATCACCGGCGAGGTTCACGTCGGCGAAAAGGCAAGCGCCGCCGTCGACGCAGCCCGGAGACATCAGATCGCGCGTCACCATTCCGCGACGCACCTCCTGCACAGGGCGCTGCGCGAGACGATTGGCGAGCAGGTTGTCCAGAGGGGCTCTTGGGTCGGGCCCGATCACACTACATTTGACATCCCGCTGAATCGCGCAGTCACCAAGGACGAGCTGGCTCGCATCAACCGCCGGGTCATGGAGAAGGTACGCGAGGCGTTGCCTTTCCACGACCAGCAGAAACCGTACAAGGAGGCCGTCGCCCAGGGAGCGATGCACCTGTTCGAGGAAAAGTACGGCGACGTCGTACGTGTCGTGTGTTTCGGCGATTGGACGTGTGAGCTCTGCGGCGGCACTCATGTGAAGAACAGCGCTGACATTGGAACGGCGGTGATCGTCTCCGAAACGAGCATCGGTTCCGGCCTGCGGCGCATCGAGATGGTCGTGGGCGAGGCCGCGGACGATCTGGTGCGCCGAGACCGCGACCTCCTGGCCGAGTTTGCGCGATTGTTCAACGCCACCCCCGATCAGCTCCCCGAACGCATAAAGGCGTTGCGCGCCCAGCTCAAGGAGGCCGAGAAGGAGCGCGACAGGCTCCGGGACGAGGTTCGAAGCGCTCGGATCGGCGGTGGAGATGGGGCCCGCGCGGGCGCCACCGTGAAGCACGGCCGGGTGGACTACGTGACCCAAACCGTCGACGCCTCTAACCTTGACGAGTTGAAAGCCTATGCAGATCGGTATCTCGAGATCGTGAAGTCGGGCATCGTAACCGTTGTCGGCGGCGGGATGTTTGTGATCAAGGTGTCCAATGACCTTGTTTCCCAATACGATGCGAACACGCTCAAGTCCCTATTTGGGACCGGCGGCGGTCGCCCGCAGCTGGTCAGCGGCAAGCTGACCGTGTCGGCGGACGAGGCTTTCAAGCGCCTCGAAGAGTGCCTCCGGTGACCAAGTTCAAGTTCCTGCGCAAGCGAAGCGAGTACTACAGGCACTTCACGGTGCTCGATATCGGCACGGACCTCATCAAGGTCCTGGTGGTTCGCCGCGACGGCGCAGACGGCGAGGTCCTGGGCGTCGGCCGTGAACCGCAGGCGCCGGCCGCCATGTCCGGGGGGGCGATCGCCGACCTGGAGTCGGTGATCCAGTCATCCAACCGCGCGCTCGAAGCGGCCGAGGACATGGCCAAGACGGTCCCGGGACAGGTGATCGTCGGTATCGCCGGTGAGCTCATCAAGGGCTTTTCATCGACCATCGCCTATCCCAGGGAGAACTCCAAGGCGCGGGTCAGGTCTGCCGAGATCTCGACGATGCTGCAGATGGTGCAGCGCCGGGCGCTTCGCGAGGCCCAGCACTTGCTCGAGCTCGAGCGCAGCTACGGCCAGCTGGAGGCCCGCCTCGTGCACTCATCGATCACGAACGTGCGGGTCGACGGATACCCGGTCACGAACCCCGTCGGGTTCACCGGCAAGAACCTCGAGGTCACGGTCTTCAATACGTTCGCGCCGATGACCCACATCAACGCGATCGACACCGTGGTGCGCGAGCTCGACCTCGAGCTGGCCGGCGCCGTCGCACAGCCGTACGCGCTCGCACGAGCCTGCGCAAGCGAGGAGACATGGGCAGAGGGTGGAATCTTCATCGACATCGGCGGCGGAACCACCGATGTCGCGCTGATCCGCGACGGAGGCGTCGAGGGCACTCGTATGTTCAACCTGGGTGGGCGAGCGTTTACCCGCCGCCTTGCGCTTGCTTTCGGGCTCAGCTATGAAGAGGCCGAGGCGCGCAAGCTGCGTCACTCCGAAGGTCTTTTGTCGGCCGAGCAGCATCGCCAGGTTTCGGAGCTGTTGAGCGCCGATGCGGAAGTCCTGCTCCAGGGCCTCGCGCTCAGCGTCAAGGAGCTCTCCCGCGGTGAGCGGCTCCCCACGAGCATCTACCTGTGCGGCGGAGGCAGCTTGCTTCCGGAGCTGACGCTGGAGATGGTCAAGAACAATTGGGCTGCCGGATTGCCGTTTCCGAAAGAGCCACGGATCAGGCACCTGGTGCCGCCCGACGTGCGCAACGTAACCGACTCGACAGGCCAGCTTTCGAGCCCACAAGACATCGCCCCGATGGGCCTTGCAAACCATGCGCTGAGGACTGAGGCAGAGGAGCGTGACAACGTGAACACAGTCATGCGCCGGGTCCTAAGCGCTATAAAGGTTTGAGCGGACCTCCCGAGGAGATTGACTAACGCCATGGCAGCGAACCCCATTTACGTTGAAACAGAGGAAGAGATTCCCGAGCTCGTCGAGCGTCTTCGCCGCTACGACGGCAACGACACGATGCTCGTTCTGCCGCTCCGATCGCGCATCGGGCAAAGCCGGTTCAACTTTCAGCTGCTTCGCAACTACGCCGCGGGCATGGGGAAGAGGGTCACAGTCGTTTGTGACGACCCGGCGGTCCAGAAAATGGCATCCGAAAGCGGGTTCGCCGTTTTCGGGTCTGTCGGCACACAGGGCGAGGGCATCCCTTCCGTGCCGGAAGTGGATCCCCCTCCACCTCGCTGGTGGCAGCGCGATCGGACCGCGCCCTCGACGCATATCGGCATTGCGGCGCCGACGAGGCTCATCACCAAGAACGCGACCGAGCTGAGGCCCGGCCGGTTCCTTCTATACGTGGCTGCGGCTGCGCTCCTCGTAGTGGGTCTGTTCGCCGCTGTTGTCTACGTGCCGTCCGCCTCCGTCACGTTGCTGGCTCAAGCCCAGCCTTTCTCCCAGAAGGCTGTTGAAATTCAGGCGCAGCCAGGAAAGCCGCCGATTCGAGTACGGGCCGTAACCATCACGCGCTCCGAGTCGCAGGGTTTCAAAACGACTGGGTCCATCCGCGTGCTGCTTGCCCCATCGATAGGTGTAGTCGTCTACACGAACAACCTCGACGCACCTCAATGCCCAGGTCTGAACTGCGGCTCACCTGGCTTGGTTGTCCTTTACGGTCAGCGCTTGATGAACACGAACGGCATCGAATTTGTCCAGACGTCGCGGAGCGTGGTGGTTCCGTGGAAGGGCACGGCCACGGCCAGGGTGATGGCGACCACACGTGGCTCCGCTGGCAATGTTGGCTCAGGAACTATCAATGTCATTGAGGGCAACAACTACGACCTCACGGTTACCAATCCGCAAGCTACCGGTGGGGGCGCCGACGCCTCCAACACGCCGATCGAGACCGTCGCCGACTTCGATGCAGCTCGCGCTGTCCTCGAGCAGGAGCTCCGGCAGTCGATCGCACAGCAGATCTCGGCCGCGAAGAAGGCGGGCGAAACCCTGAGCGAGACGCTCATCTATGGGGCGCCCCAATTCAGCACCGACCATCAGCCGAGCGACAAGGTCGCAGTCTTCAACGCGACCATGTCGCTGCAGGGAGAGGGGGACTTCTACGTCGACTCCGATGTACACAAGGCATTTGAGAATTACCTGGCGCTGCGGGTGCCCAACGACCAGCAGCTGCTCACCGATGGGCCGATACAGGTTGACTACAGAATTCTCAGCGCGACCAAGGGTGGTCAGCTCGTGTTTCTTGGCGATGCGGCCGCCTTCATCGCGCCGAAGCTCGACATGGACAAGATTCGGGCCGAGGTCGTAGGGCGCCCGCTCTCCCAGGCCAGGTTCTATCTGCAGACCTTGAACGTTCGGTCAGTCAGCATCAAAGAGCAGCCCCTCACCTTGCCGCTGATGCCACTGCTGGGTGACCGTATCTCGATCCATTACGTCGTCCAGCAGGGTGCGGTGCCGACTCTGCCACCCACAGGCTGACCATCTCCCGAGAGGTGCGGATTCTCGCCATAGACCCCGGCTCAAAGCGCGTCGGTGTCGCCTTGAGCGACCCCACGGCCACGATCGCCCAGGCGTTGACGACCCTGCCTGCCGAGCCGGCCGCGACGCTGCCATCGCGCATCGCCAAGCTTGCGCGCGACAGCGAGGCCGCGAGGATCGTGGTCGGCCTGCCGAAGCGCCTCGACGGCTCACGCGGGCCCGAGGCCAAGGCGGCGCAGCAGCTGGCCGACGCCATCCGGAAGGAATCGGGTCTTCCCGTCGAGCTGGTCGACGAGCGGTTGACCACAGTGGCGGCGGAGCGATCCCTTATCGCCGGCGGGATGCGCCGGGACAAGCGGCGGCTAAGCGTGGACCGCGTCGCAGCGACCCTTATGCTTCAAGCTCATCTGGACCGCCGGCGTGCCGGCTGAACAGGGGGGTCCGCCCGGATCTGGCTCCGCCAGGCCGGCCGGCCCAAGGGGGGGCGTCCCCCCTTCAAAGGACTCCCAGGCTGCTAAGCCAATCACCCTCATTGACGAGACGGGGCGCGAGCGCCAGTTTCAGCTGCATGACGCCTTCGACCATGAGGGCGGCGTCTATTACCTGGTCGAGAACATCGACGATCCCTCCCAGGTCCTGCTGCTGCGGGAGGTGGACGGCGCCCTTGAGTCCGTCGAAGGGGATGAGTTCCAGCAGGTGATCACCGCGCTCGAGAAGGACCAGGTCGAATGAAGAGACTTGCGGCGGCCCTTGTCCTGATCGCGGTTCTCGGCTTTGGCACCTCGCGCGGCTACGACTGGTGGAACTACAACGTCAACACCTCTGTTTCCACGGACAGCGAGCCGGTAGTCTTCCATATCGACCCGGGTGAGCTCCCGAGCGCGGTGGCGGACGACCTGCTCGCGCAGCGCCTCATCAGAGATAAAAACGCTTTCGACCTGTATCTCAGGCTCACCGGGGCCGGCGGCAGCTTCCAGGCAGGCGCGTTCCAGCTCAACCGCAACATGACAATGGTCCAGATCGTCGACGCTCTCCAACACGGCAAGTCGACCCAAGTGTCGATCACCCTGCGCGAGGGTTTCCCGCTCAGGGAGCTGGCCAAGGACGTCCAGAAATCGGGCCTCGGCACCGCTGCGGACTACACAGCGATCGCAGCAGAGCCGGCGTGGTCGACGTCGTTCGATTTCCTCTCGTCTCGCCCTGCAAATGCAAAGCCGCCGCTGGAGGGTTATCTGTTTCCCGACACCTACAATGTCGATCCAGGGGATGTGCGCGGGCTGGTCAAAGCGCAGCTCACCCAGTTCGGCAAAGTCTTCAGCCCCGCGCTTCGCGCCCAGATAGCAAAGGCAACAGCCAATAGGCCGGCCGAGACAGTGGAATCGATCGTCATTTTGGCGTCGATGGTGGATCGCGAGGCCAACACCAAGAAGAGCACCGACCGCGGCAATGTGTGCAGCGTGTACTACAACCGCCTTCGGCAGAACATCCCACTGGGCGTCGACGCCACCCTGCTGTACGCGCTTGGCCGCCTGACCCCCGAACCAACATTTGCAGAGCTCCAGAGCAATTCGCCATTCAATACGCGGAAGCATCCCGGCTTACCGCCAGGGCCGATCAGCAACCCCGGACAGGCGGCGCTCATGGCCTGCATCAACCCGCCGAAGACGAACTATCTCTTTTACTTCACCGATCGCAATGGAACGACCCATTTCGAGACCAACCAGCAGGACTTCAACCGGGACATAGCGACCTACGGTCTGAGCGGAAGCTGAAGGTCTATCTCCTCGGTCACGGTATTGCCTATTCGCGCAGCCCTGCCATGCACAACGCTGGCTTCGAAGCCCTCGGCCTCGACTGGACGTATGAGCTTCTGGATGTGAGCCCTGCCGACCTGCCGGGTGCGGTCGAACGACTCAGGGCGAGCGACGTCGCCGGCGCAAACGTGACCATCCCTCATAAGCAGGCGGTGATCCCGCGACTGGACGGAGTGGACGCCGACGCCCTGCGTGCGCATGCGGTGAACACCATCCTCCGCGATGGAGAGCGCCTGGTTGGGTCCAATACCGACGTCGCCGGGATCCGCGCTGCGATCCACGAGGTGGGCCTCGAGCCAGAGGGCGCCAACGTCGTCATTCTGGGAGCTGGTGGGTCGGCTCGGGCGGCGGCAGTCGCGCTCGCGGGCGCTCACCTGACTTTCGTCTCCAGGCATCCCGAGGACGACGACCTGCCGGGCGCAGTCATCGCCTGGAGCGACCCCGCGCTGCCAGGGCTGACGCGGTCGGCCGACCTGCTCCTGAACGCGACTCCGCTCGGTCGAAAAGAGGAGATGCCGATGCGCCCCGCCGCCCTGCCACAAATCGGTGCGGTGATCGACCTGGTCTACGTGACCGGCGGGACGCCGCTGGTTCGCAAGGCGCGCTCCCTGGGACTCCCAACCGCTGACGGATGGAGCGTTCTCCTGGCGCAAGGGGCGGCGTCTTTCGAGGTGTGGACAGGACAAGCCGCGCCGCTGGCCGCCATGCGCCAGACTTTGGCGCCGTGAACCAACTTCTGCTGGCCGCCGGATGGGCCGTGGTCGGCGCCGCAGCCGGATGGTTCGTGCGGTGGGGTTCCGTGCGCCTGGCGCGACTCGAGGAGCTGCAGCCGGGCAACCTGCGCTGGCAGGTCTTCGGCCCGCCCGTGCTCACGGCAATTCTCTTCGGTGTGTTCGCCTTCCATTTCGGATTGAGCCCGACGCTGTTGATTCGAAGCGTCTTCGTCCTCGTCCTGGTCCAGGTGATCTTTTTCGACTTCGAGCACCGCTTGATCCTCGACCGCGTGATCTTTCCGGCGATGGCGCTGGCTCTCCTGGTGAGCCTTTTCGGCCAGCCCTGGTGGGCCGGCATCGCAGCGGGCTTCGGGGCGGGCCTTCTGTTTCTCCTCCTCGCGCTGGCGGGCTCCGCGATCTTCAAGGCTGAGGCGCTCGGCTTTGGGGACGTCAAGCTCGCTGCCTTCATGGGTTTGCTGCTGGGTCCGCTGCCGACCATCCAGGCGCTGTTCTACGGCGTCTTCATGGCTGGGGTTGTTTCGGTTGGGATGATCGTCTGGCGACGTTCGATGAAAGGTACGCTGGCGTACGGACCCTACCTGGCAGCCGGTGCGCTGATCGTGCTGTACCTACTTCCTTGATGCGGATACGGCCTTAAGGACATCGCGGCAGGGTTGGCCGGGGTCCCCCCGGCCATGACTTTGTATCTGCGACTCCCAATCATGGCGTGGAGAAACTAGTTCGTAAATCGATCCAATCCCGGGAAGGAGAGCAGCGCCTGCGGCAAAGCCGCACGCGCGATGAGAGGGAACCGACTGGTTCCCTCTTATTTAGCGACAATAAGCGTCGATGACTAACCAGCTCCTCCCCGGCGAAAATCTGGTCCTCAAGGACCACCCGCATTGGATCGTCGTCGTCAAGTCGCTGGCGGCGCCGATCATCTTGCTGATAGTGGCCGTCGTCATCGATGTCACAGCCAAGAACACGGGCATCGAAAACCTCCAGCTGATCGTCACGCTTGGCGCCATCGCGATCGCGGGCCTGTGGCTGATAGTCGTGTGGATCCGCTGGCAGTCGACCTCTTATACGTTGACGGACCAGCGCATAAAAATCGAAACCGGTGTGTTCGGCCGCCAGTCGAAGATGATCCCAATCGACAGGGTCCAGGACTGCACGACCAAGCAATCGCTCATCGGCCGGATGCTCGGGTACGGGCGCGTCGAGGTCGATGCCGCCGGCGCGCAGGGAGCGGAGGTACTCGATCATCTGCCCAACCCGGGGGTCTTTCGTGACCAAGTGTTCGTCCAGTCGGAACGGCGTCGTACGGGTGGTGCTCCTTCGGTCCAGCCACATACCGGCGGCGTCTGAAGTCCGCGCTCGCGATCATCGGCTTTATGGGCTGCGGTAAGTCCGTGGTCGGCGTGCTGGTCGCACAACGAGCGGGCGCGCCGTTCCACGACCTGGATCTCGTGATCGAGAATGAGGCCGGGATGCCGATCACCGACATCTTTGCCACCCGCGGTGAGGCCGCCTTTCGCGCCATCGAATCGCGACTACTGGCCGACCTGCTGCAGCCGGGTGCGGTGGTTGCCCTTGGCGGCGGTGCCCCGATCGACGAGGCCAACTGGAAGACCATCGTTGAGCGCTCCACGTCCGTCTTCATCGACTGCGGCTTCGACACGATCTGGGACAGGATCAAAGGCAGCGCCAACCGCCCTTTGCTTGCGAGCAAGTCTCGAGTCGAGCTCGAGGCGCTGCTGCATCAAAGGCGGCCTCGCTACATGGAAGCCACCCACCGCGTCGACGGAGACCGCCCGGCGGACTTCGTCGCTGAGGACATCCTGAAGCTTTGGTCCGACTGATAATCGAAGCGCCTGCAGGCAGCTATCCCGTCGTCATAGGGACCAACCTCAATCGCGAGCTTCGAGGGGCCGTCGCACGACTCGACGCGACCGCGGCGCCGATTGTCACCGACGCCAACGTGCTGCCGTGGGCGAAGAAGGTCGCCAAAACGATCAAGCGCGCCGGCGTGAAATCTCCAATCCACGTGGTCCCACCCGGCGAGCGCTCCAAGTCGCTGTCCGCCCTGAGTGATCTGCTCGGCTTCCTGGAGCGCCAGAACGTCGACAGGGCAGGCTGCGTCATCGCCGTCGGGGGAGGGACGGTTGGTGATCTCGCAGGCTTTGGCGCAGCAGTCTGGCAGCGCGGGATCCGCGTGGTCCAGGTCCCGACGACTCTGCTGGCGATGGTGGACTCGAGCATCGGCGGCAAGACCGGTGTCAACGGGCGGCGGTCGAAAAATGCGATCGGCGCTTTCTGGCAACCCGCGGCGGTCGTCACCGACCTTGCCTTCCTGGAAACGCTGCCGCCGGTCGACTTCAGGGAAGCGTTCGCCGAGGTTGTAAAGTACGCCGTTGCCATGGACCGCGGCCTTTACGAGGTGTTGCTGAAAAACCGTGATCGGCTCGTCGCCGGGGACAAGGCCGCTCTCGAGAAGGTCGTGTTCCAGTGCGTGATGGCGAAAGCCCTGGTTGTCGCGAAGGACGAGCGAGAGGCGGGACCTCGCGCCATCCTCAACTACGGCCACACCGCCGGGCATGCGCTCGAGGCTGCCAGCGGATTCCGAATCTCGCACGGCCGGGCGGTGGCATTCGGCATGCGAGTTGCGGCGAGGATTGCTTTCTCCATGGACCTGTGCACGAGGCGATTCGTGGAAGCTCAGGACACAATGCTGATCGCGTACGGTTTGCCGGACCGGCCTCCTCGGGTGGAGCTGGCGAAGGTTCTCGCCGCGATTCCGCGCGATAAAAAGGCTCGACGCGGAAAGGTGGCCTGGGTTTTGCCGCGCCGCCTCGGCCACGCCGAGACCGGCCACGAGGTACCCGGGGCGATCGTCAGCCGCGTGCTTCGTAAGGCGCTGGCATGAAACGCATAGTCATCGTCAACGGCCCGAACCTGAACCTGCTCGGAAAGCGGGAACCGCACATCTACGGGACTCGCTCGCACGCGGATCTGGTCAGGACCGTGCGCGCGAAGGCACGCAAGTTGGGCGTCGAGGTCAGCGTCTTCCAGAGCAATCACGAAGGCGAGATGATCGACTTCCTGCAGAAGGAGGCGCCCGGTTCGCTGGGCATCGTCATCAACCCGGGGGCTCTGTCCCACTACTCGCTCGCGCTCTTCGATTGCCTGCAATCGCTCGCGGTGCCGACGGTCGAGGTGCACCTTTCGAATATTCATGCGCGCGAAGAGTTCCGCTCCAAGAGCGTGACCGCCCGTGCGGCCAAGGGCGTGATCACAGGTCTCGGCTTCAGCGGCTATCTCCTTGCCATGGACTATCTCGCCGAGCAGAAGTGATCTCCACCAGCGACTTTCGGAACGGAACCATGTTCGAGATGGATGGGCAGCTTCTCAGCGTCGTCAGCGTCGAGCACATCAAGCTGGCGCGGGCCGGCGCCGTCATCAAGGCGAAGCTCCGCAACCTGTTGACGGGCTCGATCTTCGAGCAGAGCTTTCGCAGTGGCGACAAGTACAAGACGGTCCGCATCGACAAGAAGGAAGCCACGTACCTGTACGGAGACGGTAGCCACCATTACTTCATGGACACGCAGACTTACGACCAGGTCGCCGTCGACGAGGACATGATCGAGGACGTGCTGCCGTTCCTGAAAGAGGGAAGCCCCGCGTACTTGCTGCGCTACGAGGACAAGCTCATCGGCGTGGAGCTGCCCATCAACGTCGAGCTCAAGGTGGCGGACACGGACCCTGGCTTCAAGGGCGACACGGTGTCAGGGGCGACCAAGCCGGCCAAGCTGGAAACGGGCGCCAAGATCCAGGTCCCCTTGTTCATCCAGCCGGGGGACGTGATCAGGGTCGACACGCGCACCGGAACTTATATGGAGCGTGCATAGCCGGGTTTCGGTCGTGGGCTCGGCTGGTATCCTGCCGGGCATGGGATCGAACGGGTCGCACGGGGCGGTTCGCGTGGCCAACGAGGTGATTGCTAGCATCGCCGCGCTGGCGGCATGCGAGGTGGAGGGCGTCGCCGGCATGGACGAGACGGCTGCCCGCCATTTCGGGGACTGGGTCCGTCGCCAGACCGCGCATCGCGGAGTTCGAGTCCAGGTCGAGGCGGACCGCTCGATCCACCTCGAGGTTTTCATCACCGTCGACTCCGAGGGGAAGCTCGGGGAGGTGGCGAGCGCCGTCCAGGCCAACGTCGTGGAAGCGACCGAGCGAATGCTTGGCCTGGAAGTGGGGGAGGTCAACGTCTTCGTCTCGAGCGTCGCGTTCGTCCAGTAGGGATTGGGTAAACGCCACCAGGCCAGGGAGCTGGCGCTCAAAGTCCTGTTCCAGCTGGAGAGCTCAGGGGACGATCCGGAAGAGGTGCTGCGCTATCACGCAGCCGAAGGCGCCGCCACGAGCGACGTCGTCCATTTCGCCGGCCAGCTCGTCCGCGGCGTGATCGCCAACCAGGAAAAGCTCGATGGCATCCTGTCTGCCACCTCCGAGCACTGGAAGCTCGAGCAGATGGCGAAGGTGGATCGCATAGTTTTGCGCATCGCCGTGTACGAGATCACCATTGACCGGCATGTGCCGACCAAGGCGGCCATCAACGAGTCCATCGAGCTGGCCAAGACTTTCTCGGGCGAGGAGGCCGGGCGCTTCGTGAACGGCATCCTGGGCAGGGTCGCGGCGAGCGTCACATGACGTCAGCCCAGCAGCTTCCCCTTCCTGAGGAGGGAGAGGATATTCAAGCGCTCACTTTCGAGGTGTTGCTGGTGCGGCTCGAAAGCAACATCTCGCTCCTGGCCGAGGGCTCAGCCCCGCTGGACGAGCTGGTCACGGCCCACCAGAGGGCTGCCGGCCTGCTGAGCGAGGCGGAGCGCCGCCTGGAATCTCTGAAGGCGCGCGCCGACCAGCTCGTTGTCGCGCTCAAGACATGACTTACCTGCTCGCGCCGCTGGTCGCGTGGACTGTCGCCCAGACCGCCAAGGTGATCCTCTACTCCGTTCGTGCTCGCCGGCTCAACCTGCGGGTGCTGGCTGTGACCGGCGGGATGCCCAGCAGCCACAGCGCGATCGTCATGGGCTTGACCACGGCTATCGGTAAACATGCGGGCGTCGCTTCCCCTGCGTTCGCGATCGCCCTTATCTTCTCGTTTGTGGTCATGTACGACGCCGCCGGCCTGCGCCGTGCTGCCGGCCGTCAGGCCGCGATCCTCAACCGGCTGGTCGAAGACCTGGTTCACATGCGAGGAGTGCAGGAACAAAAGCTGCGGGAGCTGCTGGGCCACACGCCGGTGGAGGTGCTCGTCGGTGCGGTCCTCGGCGTGGCGGCCGGGCTCATCCTTTAACTGTGCCGCGCCTGGACATTCTCGTGACGAAAAGCGGCCTGGCCGAGTCCAGGGAAAGGGCGCAGGCGCTGATCATCGCCGGCAAGGTTCGCGTCGCAGGCGAGACGGTCCGGCGCCCAGACCGTTCCGTCAGCGATGACGCCGCGATCTCGGTCGAGGATTGGCCCGCGTATGCAAGCCGCGGCGCGCTGAAGCTCGCGCCTGCGCTGATCGCGTTCGGGGTCGACCCGGCTGGCCTTGTCTGCGCCGACATCGGGGCTTCGACCGGTGGCTTTACGGATGTCCTGTTGCGGCGTGGGGCGGCGAAGGTTTACGCGATCGACGTTGGGCGCGGCTTGCTGCACTGGCGGCTGCGCCAGGACCCGCGGGTGGTGGTCATCGAGCGGGTCAACGCACGCGAGATGGAATCGTTCCCCGAACACGTGAGCCTCATCGTCATCGACGTGTCATTCATCGGGCTGGAGAAGGTGCTCCCGGCGATGCGCCATGCGGCGCCTGACGCGAAGGTCGTCGCACTTTTCAAGCCGCAGTTCCAGGTCGGACGTTCGGAGGTGGGGAAAGGCGGCATCGTCAGAGACCAGGCGACCATCGATGCGGCGCTCGACGGCTTCCGCTCGTGGTGCTTGGCCAACGGATATACCGTTCGAGCGACCGCACCCTCCGAGCTGCCGGGTGCAGACGGCAATCAGGAGATCTTCCTGGACCTCGTGCCGGCATGAGCGCGCGCGCCGTCGTATCGCACAAGGTCTGCATCCTTCACGCGCCTCACGCCGCGCCGTCCGCTGTCGACGCGACCATCAAGGCGCTCAAGTCCCGCAAGGCGGGTTGGTGGGAAGCCGACAGGGACGGTCCCGAAAGTGCGGTCGCCGCGCAGCTGAAGGACACGACGCTGATGGTGACGCTCGGCGGAGACGGAACCTTCCTTGCGGGTGCGCGGCTGGCCGCGCCTCGAGGCATCCCCATCCTCGGCGTCAACCTGGGCCGGCTCGGGTTTCTGACCGAGATCGAGGCGGTTGAGATCGCCCACGGACTGGCTCGCTTCTTCAAAGGCGCCTACCGAATCGAGGAGCGAACGATTCTGCATGTGACGTTGCGGCGGGGGACAAAGGACCTCGTCCGTGCAATTGGGCTCAACGAGGTTGTCGTGAACCGAGCGGGCGACGCCCGCATGCTGCGGGTTGAGATCGACGTCGCCGGTCAGGCAGTTGGGGTCATCGACGCGGATGGCGTCATGGTCGCAACAGCCACCGGCTCGACCGCGTACGCCCTCGCCAGCGGCGGGCCAATCCTGGAACCCACCCTCCGCGACCTCGTGGTCGTGCCAATGAATCCTTTCGCGCTGACCGTGCGGCCCATCGTCTTTCCTCCCGGCCAGGACATCAGCCTGGCGATCGTGCGGGGACCCGCCGAGATGCGAGTCGACGGGGCCCGTCGCAGCAGCTCGGTCGAGACGGGCGACACGGTGCGGTGTGGCTCTCATCCAAAGCGCCTGAAGGTGGTCCGGTTCAGCCCGCCGGAAGCCTTCTACCGCCGCCTGGGCGAAAAGCTTGGTTGGGGGCGTCCCCTCGTTCCTATGAAGTGATGCTGCGCGAGCTGAAGTCATGCTGCGAGAGCTGAAGGTCCGCGACCTGGCCCTCGTCGCGGAGTCTCGCGTGCGTTTCGGACCCGGCCTCAACCTGCTCACCGGCGAGACGGGCAGCGGAAAGTCGCTGATAGTGGACGCGCTTGGTCTCACCCTCGGTGACCGGGGCGGCGCCGACCTCGTCCGGCATGGGGCCGAGAAGGCGATGATCGAGGGCGTCTTCGACTCGGTGGTCTTGCAGCGGGAGATCGGCAAGCGTAGCTCGGCGCGAATCGACGGTCGCACGGCCAACCCGAGCCAGCTGCGAGAGCTGGGCAGGAGCCTGGTCGCTCTTCACGGACAGCACGAGCACCACGCGCTGCTCGACGCCGACACGCAAACCGAGCTCCTCGACGCTTACGCCGGCGCCAACGAGCTGCGCGCTGCAGTCGCTGCCGCTCATGTCGCATGGACGGCGGCGGTCGAAGCGCTCGCCGACCTTGAAAGGCTGCGCTCGCGGGGACAGCGCGAGGAGGAGTACCTGCGCTGGCAGCTCGACGAGCTTCGCACCGCCGATCCTCGGCCCGGCGAGGACGCCGAGCTCAGCGCCGAGCGCTCCGCTGTGCGACATGCCGCCCGCCTTGCTGAGCTCAGCCGCGAGTCTGGTGCAGCGCTTCGTGAGGATGCGTTGGCCCGCGCCGCGGCTGCGCTTCTGTCGGCCGCCGAGCTCGATCCGCGCCTTGCGGAGCAGGCATCGCGGCTTGCAGTCCTCGAGGGCGAGGTCGCTGACGTCGCCGATGAGATTCGGCGGTACGGCGAGCTCCTCGACTCGGATCCCGCCCGGCTCGAGGTGCTCGAATCGCGCCTGTCTGTGCTCGACACGATCAAGCGGAAGTACGGTGGGACTCTGGAGGCGGCGATCGCTGAACGCGCCCGCCTCGAGAGTCAGATCGGCGCGACCCAGGACATCGACTCTGCAATGGCGGCAGCCACCAAGGAACGGGACAGGTCACGCACCGAGCTCGAAGCTGCTGCATCACGCCTGACGAAGGCGCGCACGATCGCCGCCAAGCGAATGCAGGTCGCCGTGGCGGCCGAGCTGACCGGCTTGCGCCTGGAGGGCGCCCGGTTCGAGGTGGAGGTCCGCCAGAGGCCGGAGATCGGGCCGGCCGGAACCGAACTGGCGGAGATGATGTTCTCGGCTAACCCTGGCGAGCCGATCGCGCCGCTGGCACGCGTCGCTTCCGGCGGCGAGCTGGCGCGACTGATGCTGGCGATCAAGACGGTCGGCGCTGACGCCGACAAGCTGCCGACGCTCGTGTTCGACGAGGTCGATGCGGGCATCGGCGGCGAGGCCGCCATCCAGGTCGGGTTGCGGCTCAAGGCGCTGGGTTCAAGGCATCAGGTCCTTGTCGTCACGCACCTCGCGCAGATCGCGGCCTTCGCCGATCACCACCTGGTGGTCGAGAAGGTTCCGGGTGAGGACGGCCGCAACGTGGTCTCGGTGAGGGAGCTTGCGTCGGATGAGGATCGCGCGAAGGAGCTGGCTCGAATGATGAGCGGTGGGGTCACGCCGAAGGCGATGGCGCGAGCGCACGAGCTGTTGCAGGAGGCGAGGCGCTAATGCCGCGGCTGTTCTCGGGTCCGGATGACAAGAGGATCAAGCGGGCGCTCTGCATCGTCGCGCACCCCGACGACATCGAGTTCTATTGCGCGGGCGTCGTGTTGATGATGACGGGCCGTGGTGTGGTCGTGGACCTCGTCGTGGCGACCTCCGGCGACAAGGGCGCGCGCGACACGACGAAGTCTCGAGCCAAGATGGCGCAAATTCGCGAGCGCGAGCAGGAGCTTGCGGCTGATGTGTTGGGAGTCAAACGTGTTGAGTTTCTCCGTCACCCGGACGCCGAGCTGATCGAAAGCCTCGATCTGCGCAAGGAGTTCGTCGCGGAAATCCGCACGTCGAAGCCCGATGTGCTCCTGACGTTTGACCCGAATGTCCCGTATCGCTTTCATCCCGACCATCGGGTGGTGGGCCGCGTCGCGCTGGACGCCGCCTGGCCGAGCGCGCGGGACCCACTCACGTTTCCGAAAGCGGGGCCGCCGCACGAGACGGCGGAGGCGTGGTGCTTCGGCGGTCTGCTGCCGACGCTCGAGGTCGACGTGGGCGGCGTCCTGAGCAAGAAGATCGAGGCGCGCCTGGCGCACTCGAGCCAAACGCGAAGCCCGGCTTCGCTTCAGCGCCGCTGGAGGGCCATGGCCCGGATCGAAAAGTTCCACCAGGTGAACCTGCGATAGCCTTAGCCCCGTTGGAACCGCCTGTCGCTGGTCCGCGCCTCGACGTCAAGACGGCTGTGTTCGAGGGCCCCCTCGAGCTTCTGCTGGCGCTAGTCGAGCGCGAGGAGGTCGACATCTTCGAGGTCTCTCTCGCCAAGGTCACCGACAGCTACCTCGTCGAGCTGGCGGGGCGCGAGGTGGCCGACCCTTCCGAGATGGCGGAGTTCCTATGGATGGCGGCGCGGCTGCTGCTTCTCAAGTCGATCCGCCTCCTGCCGGGCGAGCAGCCGAATGATGAGGAGACCGAGCTCCTCGGTTGGGAAGAGGACGTGCGCCTTCGCCTCGAGGAGTACCGCGCCTACAAGGAGATGGCCGAAGGGCTGATGACGCGCGCGGAGTCCGAACCATTCGCGTTCCCACCCCCACATCGGGAGATCGATTCGGCAGGACAGGAAGAGCCGCTGGAGGTCGGCCTGCTGGTGGTCGCATTCAACAGCGTCCTCGCACGGATCCCGCCGCGCCCGCTTGTCGTGACGGGCCGGACGTGGACGCTGGAAGAAAAGCTGGACGCTGTCACGAGCCGGCTCCGCGCCGGACCGATCGAGCTGCTCGAGCTCATTCTCGAATCGGAAGACCGCCTCGAGGCAGTCGTCACTTTCGTCGCCGTGCTCGAGCTGCTCAGGCGATCGCTGATCACGGTGCGGCAAAAAGAGCGTTTCGGGCCGATTCACATCGAATCCAGAAATGCACCGGAGGGCGCTGCGGGATGAGCGAGCTGTCATCGACGCTTGAAGCAATCCTCTTCAGCTCCAACCGGCCGATCAAGCTGCGTGAGCTCCAACAGGCGACGAGCAGCGACCGGACTGCGGTGGAACAAGCTCTAGAAGACCTGAAAGCCGCACTCGAGGGTCGTGGCGTGATGCTCATGCGGCATCACGACGAGCTGAACCTTGCGACACGCCCGGCTTACGCGGCCGCAGTGCGGCGAGCCCTTCGCCCGGAGGTCTCAGGCAAGCTCTCGCCGGCTGCCTACGAAACGCTGGCGATCGTCGCGTACCAGCAGCCGGTGCCACGTTCGCGAATCGAAGAGGTGCGCGGCGTCAACTGCGAGAGCGTGCTCACGAACCTGGAGCTCCGCAATCTGATCACCGAGGTCGGCCGTGGCACGGGGCCCGGCTTGCCGAGGCTGTACGGCACAACCATGAGGTTTCTCCAGGTGATGGGTCTCGAGTCGCTCGATCACCTGCCCACCCCTCGGCTCGACCGAACGGAGGTGGGGACATCTCCGACGAATCCTCTGACCCAGAGCTAACAGGGGGGGTGCCCCCGTTGACAGAACGGCTCAACCGCTTTCTGGCCAGGGCGGGGGTCGCGAGCCGCCGCGCGGCAGACGCGCTGATCGCTTCAGGGGCGGTTCGTGTCAATGGCGAGGTCCCGCCGCCCTCGGGCGTGTTCGTCGACCCTGACAAAGACGTGGTCACCGTCGACGGCCAGCCGGTCAGGCTTGTGACCAGGCACCGATACGTCGTCATCAATAAACCGCTTGGAGTGATCACCACGGCTCGCGACGAGGCGGAGCGCACGACAGTGCTCGACGTGGTCGGAGATGAAGGGCAGGCCGGTCATCGTCTGTTTCCGGTGGGGCGGCTCGATGCGGATACCTCCGGCCTGTTGCTGCTCACCGACGACGGAGAGCTTGCATTTCGCCTCACGCACCCGCGCTACAAGGTCGCCAAGGAATACATCGCAACAGTGATCGGCAACCCGAGTGCCGCCGACCTCGAGACCCTTCGCACCGGTGTGAAGCTGGAGGAGGGCGTCACGGCTCCCGCCGAGGTCGAGACTCTCGCGGTGACGCCCGGCAGTCGTGACTCCGCGTTGGCGGACATCCGAATCGTGATTCGCGAGGGCCGCCACCGGCAGGTGCGCCGCATGGTGCACGGCATCGGCCACAAGGTGCACTCTCTCCGCCGAGTCGGGTTCGGACCGTTGAAGATCGGCAGGCTCAAGGTGGGCGGGTGGCGATTGCTGGGCGACGCCGAGGTGGCCGCTCTCCGCCGCGCCGTCGGCATCGTTCCCGGCGCAACCCCACAACGATGATCATCGCCATCGACGGCGGTGTTGCTTCAGGGAAATCCGCAGTCGGCAAGCGAGTGGCCGAAGCCCTCGGCGTTCCATTCGTCGACAGCGGGCTGATGTATCGCGGGGTGACCAAGCTGGCCGCTGAGCGCGGCATCGATCCGAACGATGTCGACACCCTCACCGAGCTGGCAAGAAAGACGGAGCTGAAAGTCGATGGCGAACGGGTTTGGGCCGATGGGGTTGAGTTGACCGAAGGGATTTTTGACGCCGACCAAATGGATGCGCTGCCGCGCGTGTCGGCGATCGCAGGCGTGCGCGATGCGCTGGTGGCACAGCAAAGGCGCATTGGAACGGAAGGTGTGGTGATGGCGGGTCGAGACATCGGCACCGTCGTTTTCCCTGACGCCGACTACAAGTTCTTCCTGACCGCGAGCCTCGAGGAGAAAGTTCGCAGGCGCGCGGCGCAGTACGAAAGGCGCGGCGAGGTGGTCGACCAGAAGGCGATGCGCAAGGAGGTGGAGGCGCGCGACCGCGTGGACACCGAGCGTGCCGTGGCTCCCCTTCGGCCCGCGCCCGACGCCATCGTGATCGACACCGACCACCTGACCGTGGACGATGTGGTTGGCACGATCCTCAGGCACATCAACGAGCGACGCGGGGCGAGATGATGTACGCATTCCTGCGCTGGTTGATGCGCGCGATGACGCGCACCTACCTGATCGGACTGTTTCGCGTGGTCGGTGCGGAGAACGTTCCGAAGACTGGCCCGCTGATCGTCTGTCCAAGCCACTCAGGCACCCTGGATCCGCCGCTGGTCCCAGCATTCAACCCTCGATCTGACAGCTGGAGCATGGCGAAGTCGGAGTACTTCAAGGGCGGCATCGTCGAGGTGCTGTTCCGCTGGTATCACGCATTTCCGGTGGTGCGGCACACCGCGGATCGGGCCGCGCTCAAGCGCTCATTCGATCTGCTGAAGGCAGGTCACGCTCTGATCATTTATCCAGAGGGCACGCGCGTTGAATCGGGGGTCTTGGCAACCCCGGAGCCCGGCGCAGGCTTCATCGCCCAAAAGGCCGGCTGCCCAGTCGTGCCGGTCGGCCTGAGCGGAACGCGTGAGTGCTTGCCGAAGGGTTCGCATTGGCCGCGGCGGGTTCCGGTCACCGTCACATTTGGCAAGCCTTTCCTGGTCGCTTCGAAGCGGCCCGACGGCACGAGGGTCTCTCACCAGGAGGCGGCCGACGCGATCATGGTCGAGATCGCCGAATTACTTCCAGCCCAACAGCGCGGCGCGTTCAGCGACCTGGAGTCCCACCGGCGGAGACTGGCGGGAGTGACCCGCCCGGTCTAATTCGTTATTAAGACGATCGTTGCAGGGTTGGCCGGGGTCTCCTCGGCCATGACTTTGTTTCCCTTACTCCCAATCGCTGCGTTGAGTTATTAATTCGTGATAAATCCCATCCCGGGAGAGAGAGCAGAGCCTGCGGCGAAGCCGCACGCTCGATGAGAGAGGACCGACTGGTCCTTTCTCATATTTCTAGTTAATGGCTGGCCTGGCCCAGTCGTCCTCGGTGAGACTGCCCAAGGCCGGGTTGAAGCAGGCGTCGAACGCCTCTTTCAGCGTCTGCGGCGAGAGCTTCGGCGGTTCCTGCCTGTAGTTGGCAAGGTCGACAAGGCGCGCGATCAACGCGCGAGGGTGTGAGCCGCGCAGCGGCTTCTTGCCGTAGAGGTTGTTCAGGAGATAGCCGATCGCCTTCTCATCGAAGCTGACGCCCTGCCGGTCACATTCGTACCGCAGGATTCGTCCGAAGGCTTCCGGCGATGGGTTGCCGACGCCGATCTTGTAAGCCATGCGGCGGAGGAAGGCCTCGTCGACGAGCTCGGTGGGCGAGAGGTTGGTGGAGAAGACGACCTGGCACAGGAAGGGCAGCTCGATCTTGCGTCCTGAGGCCGAGAGGTCGAGGTAGTCGACCTTCTTCTCCATCGGAACGATGAAGCGGTTGAGAAGCCGCATCGGCGGCACCTCCTGGCGCCCGAAGTCGTCAATCACGAAAACTCCGGCGTTGGCCTTCCACTGGAGGGGCGCCTCGTAGTAGCGGTTGGATGCGTCGTAGGTCAGGTCGAGCTGCTGCAGCTTGAGCTCACCGCCGGCAACCACGACTGGCCGCTCGACCTTGACGAGCCGCCTGTCGATGGGCTGATCGCCCTCGGCGATCTTGTGATAGACGGGGTCGATTACGCGAATGATCTCGTCGCCCACTGAAACCGCGTGTGGGATCTCAATCGGAGCGCCCATGAGCAGAGCCATGCGCTCGGTTATCGTGCTCTTGCCGTTGCCCGGCGCGCCGAAGATGAAGAGCGAGGCGCGCGACACCATGGCGCCGCCGATCTGGTCGATGACGTGCTGCTCTAGCTCGAGAGTGCCCAATGCCTTCTTCAATGCGGAGTCGGTGACATTCGCCTTGCCTGTCACCTGGGAGCGGACCAGCGAGAGGTAGTCCTCGAAGTTCACAGGGCAGGGCCCGAGGTACCTGGTCTGTACCGATGACATCTCGGCCGCGCGCTGGCGACCCGCGCTGGACACCGTGTAGTTCATGCGCACGGGGATTGGGCGGCCCTCCACCGCGGGCTCGTTGGAGAAGCCCAATGTGTCCATCAGCTGAGTTTTCTGAAACTCCTCGATCAGCGGCTGCAGGGTCTCGAATGGCAAGCCCAATCGAGTCTCGAGCGCAGCGCCGCTCAGCTGATCGGAGAAGGCGAGAGTCCGCAGCAGCAAGCTGGCGACCAGGTCGCGCCTTACATGCAGGTCTTCAATTCGCTTGGGTGCCTCGATCGCCCCGGTCAGCATCGCGGACGAAATATAGCAACCGGCGCTCCGAATAGGCCCCCGCTAGAGTGCGAGCGGCCGGCTGGCGTTCCCACGGTCGCGCAGCCCGCACTCGTAGAATCTGGAGCGGCTTTGCCGGAATACGCAGCTCTCGACCTCGAGACGACCGGTCTCGACCCGGCCCGAGACCGAGTGATCGAGGTCGGCGCCGTCGCCTTCACTCCCGATCGCGTCAGCGCGACCATGGAGCGTCTTGTCGATCCCGGACGCGCCGTGCCCGAGACCGTTTTGCGCCTCACCGGCATCAGGCAGGAGGAGCTTCGCGGGGCGGCGAGCGCCGACTCGGCTCTGCGCGAGCTGTCGGAGTTCCTGCGCGGTCGCCAACCTGTCGGACACGGAGCCCGTCTCGACGTCGATTTCCTGACCGCCGCCGGCCTCTGGGATCCGACGCTGGAGATCCTCGACACGCTTGACGTGGCCCGGATCCTGCTGCCGGGTGCCGCGAGCCACAGCCTGCCGCTCCTCGCGATCGAGCTTGGATTCTCACAGCCCAGGCCGCACCGGGCGCTTGACGATGCCGACGCCACGCGCCAGCTGTTGCTGCGCCTGCGCGACGAGGCTGCATCTCTCGACGAAGGATTGAAGGAGTCGATGCTGGCGCTGGTCGCCCCTTACGAGTGGTCGGTCGCGCGCTTCTTCGCCGAGTCCCTGACGGCACCCAACCCGGACCCGGTCCCCGCCTCGGCGGCGCGCGTCCATAAGTCCAACGCAGGCAAGCTCAGCCTGCCTCCTGACGATCCCGACCTCGTGGCGGCCTTGCTTGGCCCCGAAGGCCCGCTCGCCGGAGTCCTGCCTGGCTACGAGCATCGTGAGCCTCAGCTGCAGATGCTGCTGGCGGTCGCACAGATCCAGGGGCGAGGCGGAGCGCTGGTCGTGGAAGCGGGCACGGGCACAGGCAAGAGCCTTGCGTACCTCGTGCCGTCGATCGCGCGCGCGGTCCGTCATGACGAGCGCGTTGTCGTTTCCACCAACACCCATACGCTGCAGGAGCAGCTGATGACCAAGGACCTTCCGGGTCTGCGCGATTGGCTGCCGTGGGACTTCACCGCCTGCTTGCTCAAGGGCCGCTCCAACTACGTTTCATTGCGTCGCTGGCGGCGGTACCTGGCTGAGCTCTGCCGCGATTCCGAGGAGCTGCGTTTCAAGCTCAAGGTCCTGGTCTGGCTGCATTCGACGGAGAGCGGCGACCGCTCAGAGCTCAGGCTTCACGGCCGCGAAGAGGTCCTGTGGGCGAGGATTGCGTCAGACCCCCTCGACTGCGTCGGCATTCATTGCACCAAAGAGGATTGCTACGTGCATCGCGCGCGGGCCGAGGCTGAGGCCGCAGACCTCGTGGTGGTCAACCACGCGCTGCTGCTTGCGGACGCAGAGGTGGGCGGCGGTCTCCTGCCGCAGTTCGACCACCTCGTCATCGACGAGGCGCATCACCTGGAAGAGGCGGCGACACGCGGCTTGCGCCAGGAGGTCGACGGCCCCGGCCTGGCTGCACTTCTGGATCGCTTGGCTGGGAGTGCCGGCGAGGGCAGCCTGCTCGACGACCTTCGTCGCCAACCGCACCTGGGCGCCTCCACTGACGCGCTCATCGACGCGCAGCCCTTGACGCTGTCTGCGGCAGAGCGGGTCCGCGAGCTTTTCGAGGCGGCCGTTGTTTGGGTGGGCGCGCGGCTTAACGACGCCGAGCGGCGGGATGACTCGCTGCGTCTGACGTCGCCGCTCCGCGAAGACCCGGGCTGGCAGCGAATCAGCATGGCCGGCGAGAACGCTGCGACGGCTCTCGCAGTCCTTGACGGCGTCCTTCGAAAGGCGGTGAGCGGTTCGCGCGACTGGCTCGGTGGCGTCGAGCCCGACCAGGGCGTGAGAGAGCTGGAGATCATCCGCGGCCGACTCCACGGCGCCGCCGAGCTCTTGGGCGAGGCGCTTCTCAATCCGGATCCGAACCGGGTCTACTGGTTCACGCTGTTCGCGCGCACCGACAACCTCGTCTTACGCGCCGCCCCGATCAACGTCGGCACCCTGTTGCGCGAGCGCGTGTACACCGAGCGCCGATCGACCGTCTTCACCTCTGCGACGCTCGCGGTTGGGGGGACTTTCGATTACTTCCGCTCGCGGGTCGGACTTGGTCCCGACGCCGAGGAGCTGATCCTCCCATCACCATTCGACTTCCTTCACCAGGCGCTCGTGTGCCTGCCCACAGACTTGCCTGGGCCCGAGCACGAGGACTTCGATCGCGGCGTGGTGGATGTAGTCGCGGCGGTGGCTCGGCGCGTCGGCGGCCGCACCCTGGTGCTTTTCACCTCACACCGGCAGCTGCGTGAGGTGCATACGGCGCTGAAGCATCGGACCGACCTCGACGAGGTGCTGATCCTGGGTCAGGGCATCGACGGCCAGCGTCGCCATCTGCTGAAGTCATTTGAGGAGGCGCAGCGGCCGCTCCTGCTCGGCACCGCGAGCTTCTGGGAGGGCATCGACGTGCCCGGCGAGAGGCTGAGCTGCGTGATCATGGTGCGGCTGCCGTTTCCCGTGCCCACCGAGCCCGTATATGCGGCGCGAGCCGAGCAGGTGCGCGACGCCTTCGCCCAGCTGGCGCTACCGCAGGCTGCGTTGAGGTTGAAGCAGGGATTCGGCCGGCTGATCCGCCGGTCCACCGATCGCGGCGCGGTCGTCATTCTCGACAACCGCATCCTCGGCAAGGATTACGGCAAAGCCTTCCTGGATGTGCTTCCTCCAGCATCGCGATTCGTCGGGCCCGCGGCAGAGATTGCGGATCAGGTTGGCGGCTGGTTGGACATGCCAGAGCTCTCGCCGCTTAACTCCCAGCACGATTGAGCCGCCTTTTCATCATCGGCACGCCAATCGGCAACCTCGAAGACACGACGGCGCGTGCAGTGCGTGTGCTCAGCGAGGTCGGCGCCATCGCCGCCGAGGACACCCGCGTCACCGCACGGCTCCTGGCGCGCCACGGAATCCGCAAGCCTTTGATCAGCTACCGCGCGCCGGTCGAGCGCCGCGGGCTCCCGCGAGTGCTTGCCGCGCTGGACGAGCATGACGTGGCGCTCGTGAGCGATGCCGGGACTCCAACGGTGTCGGACCCTGGCCACGCTTTGGTCCGGGCGGCGTGGTCTGCCGGCCACACCGTGGTGCCCATCCCGGGGCCCAGTGCGGTCACCGCGGCGTTGTCAATCGCGGGCTATGGAGGACCAGGGTTCACGTTTCTCGGCTATCTCCCGCGCAAGCCAGGGGAGATGCGCCGGCTGCTTGCGACACTCGTCGACGACCCGCGTCCCGCCGTGGCTTTCGACTCGCCGTACCGCGTGGTGAAAACGCTGGCGGTGATCGCACAGGTCCTGCCCGAGCGGCAGCTCACCGTTGGGCGTGAATTGACCAAGCTGCACGAGGAGGTTCTGCGCGGGACCGCGGACGAGGTGAGGTCGGCCCTGGGTGATCGTGCGCGCGGCGAGTTTACCCTTGTGATCAGTGGGAGCTGATCGCATCCGAACCGTTCTTGTCGCGCCGGCCTGGCCTTATGCCAACGGACCGCGCCACATCGGCCACGTGGCGGGCTTTGCCGTGCCCGCCGACGTGCTTGCTCGTTTCGAGCGGTTGCGGGGTTCGCGCGTGCTCATGGCGAGCGGAACCGACGAGCACGGCACGCCGATCACCTATGAGGCCGACAAGAAGGGCATCGCGCCGCGCGAGTTCGTCGACGACAACAACGCGGTGATCGTCGAGGACCTTCGCCGCCTTGGGATGACCTACGACATCTTCACGCGAACGACGACGGCGAACCACTACCGCGTAACCCAGGACCTGTTCCTCAAGCTTCACGAGAACGGCTACCTGGTCAAGAAGACGCAGATGGGCGCGTTCGACCCGGTGAGCGGCCGCACGCTCCCGGATCGCTACATCGAAGGGAAGTGTCCGATCTGCGGCTTCCCCGATGCGCGAGGCGATCAGTGCGACAACTGCGGGAACCAGCTGGACCCGATCGATCTCATCAATCCCCACCAGCGGGGCAGCGATGCCCCGGTGGAGTTTCGCGAGACCGAGCACTTCTTCTTCGACCTCCCCGCCTTCGGCGAACAGCTGAGGGAGTGGATCGAGCGGCATGACAACTGGCGGCCGAACGTCCGCAAGTACTCGCTCGAGTTTGTTCGCAACCTGAAGCCTCGGGCGATCACCCGCGACTTGGACTGGGGCGTTCCGGTCCCTCTGCCCGGCTGGGTCGATAACCCGCACAAAAAGATCTACGTCTGGTTCGATGCTGTCATCGGCTACCTGTCGGCCTCGATCGAATGGGCGCTGCAGAAAGGTGAGCCGGACGCCTGGAAGGACTGGTGGCAGAACCCTGACTCATGGCATTACTACGTGATGGGGAAGGACAACATCACCTTTCACACAGTGCTGTGGCCGGCGATTCTCATGGGCGCGGGCGAGCTGCATCTCCCAGACGAGATCGTGGCGAGCGAGTACCTCAACATGGGTGGCAAAAAGCTTTCGACGAGCCGCGGGCAGGTCATCTACGTCAATGACGTTCTCGAGCGCTATGACGCGGACGCGCTGCGCTACTACCTGATGATTGCGGGGCCGGAGAACCAGGACACCGACTTCACCTGGGCCGAATTTGTGCGCCGCAACAACGACGAGCTGGTGGCGACGTGGGGCAACCTGGTGCACCGCACGCTGGTGAATGCCCACCGCAATTTTGGCGCTGTGCCTGAGCAAGGACTGCTAAAGGATTCCGACCAAGCACTTATCAAGGAAGTCGAGGAGGCGCTGGACTACGTGGCCACTCAGCTTGGCCAGGCTCGCTTCCAGGTGGCTCTCAAGTACGCGATGACGATGGCCGCGAAAGTGAACGTCTACCTCGGCACTGAGCAGCCGTGGCACACGATCAAGACCGATCGCGCCCGCGCCGGCACCGTCCTGTACGTGGCGCTTCGTTGCGTCGACAACCTCAAGCTCATGCTCACGCCGTTTCTGCCTTTCTCGTCGCAGAAGCTGCACGAGATGCTCGGGTATACGGATGTCATCGCGCCGCAGCCCGAGGTCCGGGAAGTCATTGAGGAGGATGGGGTCGTTCATCGTGTGATCACAGGCGACTATCAGGCGGAGGACCGCTGGCGAGCTTCTGAGCTTGCGCCCGGCCACCCATTGCCCCAGCCGGTGGCACTCTTCAAGCGCCTCGACGATGTCGTCGAGGGGGGTGCCCCCCTTCAAACAGACGAGGAGGCCCAGGCATCTTCGTAGACACCCATCTCCATCTCGAGGAGCTGGGTGATTCCTCAGAGGTTGTGGGCACCGCGGTGAAGGCCGGCGTCACACGTATGGTGACGATGGGCGTCGACGCTCGGCGCAGCCGCGTAGCGATTGCGCTCGCGCGGGGCCACAGCGAGGTATGGGCAGGCGTTGGTCATCACCCGACAGAGGCATCGCCGCCTGACCTTGACGTCCTACGAGAGCTGGCCGGCGACCCGCGCGTGGTGGCGATCGGCGAGATCGGCCTCGATTTCGAGGAAGAGGGCGCTCCGCCTCGGCAGGTCCAGGTGTCGCGGTTGCACGAGATTTGCGGCCTGGCCGTCGAGCTGGACCTGCCGGTCTCCATTCACAATCGTGGCGCGGCCACCGAGATACTTGACGTCATCGACGCCCATCCAGGGCTTCGGGGCGTGATGCACTACTTCGCGCTGGAATGGGAATGGGCGCAACGGTTTCTCGACCTCGGCTTCAGCCTCGGCTTTGCGGGATTGGTCACGCGCCCAAGCCGCCACTCGCTACGTGAGGTGGTGAAGCAATGTCCGGCCGATAGTCTGCTGCTCGAGACCGACTCGCCTTACGGCAATGCCCAGAAGCGGATGGGTGTGCCAAACCGCCCTGCCTACCTGGTCGACACTGCCGAGCTCGTGGCCGAGCTTCGCGCAACAAACCTCGACGAGCTGGCAAAGCTCGAGCACGACAATGCGCTGCGCCTTTTCAGCCGGATGACATGATCGACCCAGCCGACCCGGACCAACTGGCGAAGCTTCTGCGGCGCCACCGCATCAACCTGAAACACTCACTTGGGCAGAACTTCCTGATCGATCCGGCCATGCGCGACAGAGTGGCAGAGGCAGCCGGCGAGCAATCCGACGAGGTCGTCGAGGTCGGGGCGGGTGTGGGCACCCTGACGATTGCGCTGGCTGATCGACACAGCCGCGTGACCGCGGTCGAGCTGGATCGAACGCTGATCCCGGCGCTGCGCGAGGTGGTGGCGGGTCGTGAAGGCGTCGAGGTCGTGGAGTCGGACATTCTCAAGCTCGACCTCAGCCAGCGCTACGGCGATGGGGAAGGGGTGGTCGTCGGCAACATCCCCTACAACCTCACCGGGGCGCTCATCCGCAAAGTTCTCGATAAGCCACCTCGACCTCGGCGCTTGTCCCTTGTGGTGCAGAAGGAGGTGGCGGAGCGCTGGACCGCGACCACTGGCGCGAGCCTTGCAACGGTCGCCGTGCAGGTCTTCGCGGAAGCCCGGCTCGGGTTCACGATCCCGGCTGCCGTGTTCACGCCGGAGCCTCGAGTCGACTCCGCCCTCGTGCTGCTCGAGATTCGCGACAAGCCTGCCGTAGACGTCCCCGACATGGATGCGTTCTTCAGGCTGGTCGAGGCGGTGTTTCAGTTCCGGCGCAAGCAGCTGGGAGGAGCGCTGGGCCGGATCGGTGGGATGGGCAGCGAGGCGGCCGGAGCGCGCCTTCGCGATGCAGGCATTGACCCGGAGCGCCGCGCCCAAACTCTCAGCCTTCAGGAGTGGGAAGCGCTTTATCTCAGATTCGCCCGTTAGTATCCAGACCCGCGATGGCCGATCCATTCAAGGCCGATCCGTTCAAGTTTGATGTCGAGAGCCCTGGTGGCTTTCGAACGGTTCTGCGCAACACCACGTTCAGAAATATCTGGTTTGCGCAACTGGCCGCCCAGCTCGCCGACAAGTTCCTGCTCTTCTCGCTGATCATCCTCGCGTACGAGATTTCAGGGGGAAGCACGCCGGTCGCGGTGACGCTGCTCACCTACACGGTGCCGGCGGTGTTGTTCGCGCCACCCGCGGGAGTGATCGCCGATCGCCTGGATCGCAAGCAGATCATGCTTTGGTGCAACCTCGGCCGCGCAGGGGCCGTAGCGCTGATACCACTGGCAGCCCTGGTGCCGCAGCTTCGCGGCGACTTCGTGCACCTCCTGGTAATCACGTTCATCTTCTCCGCGGTCGGCCAACTCTTCGGGCCGGCCGAGGCAGCTGTGATTCCGACGATCCTTCCGCGCTCGGCGCTGATCACAGCCAACTCGATGGCGCTGCTGACGATGGTGTTGACGCTGGTGGTCGGTGGAGCGCTCGCCCCGATCGTCTCCCGGATCGACCTGTATGCGCCCTACTGGCTCGCCGCCGCGCTCCTCGTCGTCGGGGCCACGTTCATATTCGCGTCGGACATTCCAGGCCTCGAGCGAACCACCGAGCCGCCGGTGGCCGCGGGCCGGAATCGGTTCCACGCCATGCTCATCGATTTGAAAGAGGGCATCGATGCGCTTCGCGCATCACGCGGGCTCATGCTGGCTTTCGGCCAGGTGAGCATCGCTGTGCTGGTGCTGTTCATGCTCTTTGCCCTCGCGCCCGCCTACGTGAGCAATGTCATCGGCATCGCGCCTCAGGACAGCTACGTGATCCTCGGACCCGCCACAGGCGGGGCGATCTTGAGCGCCATTCTTCTCGGGCAGTTCGTTCGCAACGTCGACAGATCGCGGCTGCTCATCGGCTCGTTGATCGCGAATGGGGTCACCATGCTGGCGCTGGCGGCGGTGCCGCAGGCGATGAACCAGCTGCCGGACCTCCGCGCCAACGCTCGGATCACCGGTGCTGCGTTCAGCCTCATCCTCGGGATCGAGTTTGGCGCGATCATGATCCCCGCGATCACGTACCTCATGGAGACCACGAGCGATAAGATTCGGGGGCGGATCTTCGCTCTCCTCTACATGGTCATCAACGGGGTGACTGCTCTCCCGGTGTTGGCGGCCGCTGCGCTCTCCGACACCATCGGCACCGCGCATGTCATCGGCGGACTGGGCGGGCTGCTCATCATCGGCGGCGTCGCGGTCCTCATCGCCGGGCGGCGCGCTCCCTCATCACCACAAGCGTTATCGCAATGAGAACGATCAGCCCGAGGCCTCCGAATCCGAGGGCGCGCAGGATCGCCCCGATCAACGGCAGGTTGTTACCCAGCAGGTAGCCGGCGAGCCCGATGGCGATCGACCAGCCGAGGGCGCCCAGCGCGCTGAACAGCTGGAAGCGCCAGAACGGCATCCTCGACATGCCGGCGAGCATGGAACCCCACGTGCGGAGCCCGAGGATGAAGCGACTGGCGACGATCGCCTTGTCGCCGTGCCGCGCGAAGAAGAGCTCGGATCGGGCGATGTGGTCTGGGCGGATTCGAAAGAGGCTGCCGAACCGTTCGACGAACGGCCGGCCACCCCGATAGCCGAGGTAGTAGCCGAGGTTCGCCCCGGCGGTGGCACCCAGGAAGCCGAACAGGATGACGAGCACGATGCTGTGGTGACGCGCCGCTGCCCAGGCGGCCGCTGCCAGCAACAGAGCCTCGCCCGGAAACGGAACGCCGGCGCTCTCGATGAGGATTCCCAGCCCAGCCGCGGGATATCCGAGAGCGTCGACGATTGAAGCTGGGTCCATAGGCGTCCATATACTGGACGACCGCATGGGCGAATACGGAGACCACGAATCGACCGAAGACCCTTTGCACTTGCTCAGGCACTCAACTGCGCACCTGCTCGCGGCCGCCGTGACCGAGCTCTACCCCGACGCGAAATACGGGATCGGCCCACCGGTCGAGGACGGTTTCTATTACGACTTTGCGTTCAGCAAGCCGATCACCGAGGCAGACCTCGGCCCGATCGAATCGCGAATGAGGCGGATCGCCCAGGAGGGCAGGCCTTTCGTTCACGACACGATGAACCGCGAGGAGGCGCTGGCCGAGTTTCGCAAACGCGGCCAGGACTACAAGATCGAGCTCATCAACGACAAGGTCGAAGGCGACGAGGTCAGCGTCTACCACACCGGCGAATTCCTCGACCTGTGCAGAGGCCCGCACGTGAAGTCCACGAAGGACTTGAAAGCATTCAAGTTGCTGCGCGTTGCGGGCGCCTATTGGCGAGGCGACGAGAAGCAACCACAGCTGACCAGGATCTACGGCACCGCGTGGCCCTCGCAGAAAGAGCTCGACGAGCACATGAAGTTCCTCGAGGAGGCCGAGAAGCGAGACCACAAGAAGCTGGGGAGGGAGCTGAAGCTCTTCACCGTCGACGAGCGGGTCGGCGCCGGCCTCCCGCTGTGGCTGCCGGCGGGCGCAACCGTCCGCCGCGAGCTCGAGCGATTCATCGTCGACGAGGAGCTCTCTCGCGGTTACCTGCACGTGAGGACGCCGGACGTGGCGCGGCTCGACCTGTACCGGCAGAGCGGCCATGCGCAGCTGTATGGCGACAACATGTACCCGCCGATGCGGTTCGAGGATGGCGAGGAGCTCGAGCTCCGTCCTGTTAACTGTCCCCACCACATCGTCGTGTATCAGTCCGAGCTGCGCAGCTACCGCGACCTGCCGATGCGCATCGCGGAGATCGGCAACAACTGGCGCTACGAGCGCTCCGGCACGCTCATCGGCCTCAATCGCGTGCGCGCGTTCGCGCTCAACGACGCGCACATCTTCTGCAGTCCTGACCAGCTGATGGGCGAGGTGAAAGGCGCGATCGACCTCGCGCTCTACTTCTCAGAGGTGCTCGGGATCGACGAATTCTCGTATCGCCTCTCGGCCCGCGACGACGTCAAGGACAAGTGGCTTGGGACCGAGGAGCAGTGGAAGCGCGCTCAGACGGCGCTGATCGAGGCGCTCGAGTCGATGGGCCAGTCGTATCACGTTGGCATCGGTGAGGCCGCGTTCTACGGGCCGAAGATCGACTTCCAGGTGAAGGATGCGCACCGCCGAGAGTTCACCAACTCGACTGTCCAAGTGGACTTCCAGCTGCCTGAGAGATTCGACCTCGAGTACGTGGCTGAGGACGGCTCGCGGCAGCGTCCGGTCATGGTCCACCGTGGCGCCGCGGGCTCGATGGAGCGGCTGTTCAGCTATCTGATCGAGCGCTATATCGGGGCTTTTCCCACGTGGCTTCACCCGGTGCAGGTGGTGGTGGTCCCGATCACCGACGCGCAGCACGAGTACGCGCGGGTCATCGAGGCCCGCCTTCGTAAGGCAAAGCTGCGGGTCGAGGTCGACGATCGCCCGGAGCGCATGCAGCGAAAGATTCGCGATGCGCAGGCGCGCAAGGTGCCGTACATGACCATTGCCGGGGCCCGTGAGGCGGAAGCGCAGCACGTCAACGTGCGCGACCGTGCGGGCAACCAGACGGACGAGCCGCTCGAAGACTTCGTGCAACGCGTGGTCCAGGAGGTAGCGGAGAGACGCCGGTGACGACGAACCTCTAGCTGTCGAGCTGGATGTCGATCTCCGAGTGCTGTCCTCGCCCTAAGAGGGTCACAGTGCCGATCGTCTGCGGTCTCGACTTGCGCTCGAAGCTGATCACACCATTGGCGGAATCCGAGGAAACGATGGTCCAGTCGCCAGTGTTCAAATGCTCCTGGTAGTAACTCGTGACCGTGGCAACGTCGTCATTGGAGTCGAGCACGATGGTGCACCGGGTGCTGTCACCCGCCGAGATGCCGGCGCCGATCTTGGTGTTCTCACTCACGACCGAGGTGCCTGGATAGTTCGGGAAATCCGACGGCAGGCAGCTGAAGCCACCTTGCTGAAACTTCGTGACGAGGGAGTAAACGCCGAATCCGGCCCCAATCGCCCCGAGCACCAGAACCACCGCGCACCCCCCGACCAGCCACCAGATCCACCCCCTGGAGCGCCGGGGTGGCGGCATTGGCGAGGCACCCGGCGCAGCCGGCACCCACTGGGCGCCGTCCCAACGCCACAGGCGGTCGGGCGACAGCTGCCCGGGCTGCACCGTGGGATCCGAGGACATGGGTGAATCGTAAGGCCGCGACAACCGGGCGTTTCGCGCATCGATGCCCCGTTTCCGGTACCATCCTTCAACTGAAGCAGGGGACCTACCCTCACCCACAGAGCACCGCTCGAATGGGTACGGAAAGGCGGATGGCCTCGGCTGTCCGTTTTATTTTTGTTTGGAGGACGAAGACAACACTGAATTTGGCCGAGGTAACGTCTCATCTCGTTTAAGGAGCTAAGGATCAACGATCAAATCCGCAGCTCCGAAGTGCGGCTGATCGATGACCAGAACAACCAGCTCGGGGTGCTCTCCCTCGACGCGGCTCTGCGCATTGCAAGCGAGAAAGGGCTCGACCTTGTCGAGGTGGCGCCACAGGCTCAGCCGCCCGTCTGCAGGTTGATGGACTACGGACGCTTCAAGTTCGAGACCATCAAGAAGGAGAAGGACCAGCGGCGCAAGCAGAACGTCACCAAGCTCAAGGAGATGAAGCTCCGCCCCAAGGTGGCGGAACACGATTACCAGACCAAATTCAAAGGGTTGAAGCAGTTCCTCGAAGCAGGCGAAAAGGTGAAAGTGACGATCATGTTCAGAGGTCGGGAGATGGTCCACCAGGACATCGGGAGAAGGATCCTGGACCGGGTGGCTGATAACGCGAAGCAGTTCGCGGTCGTCGAGCGCGCCCCGCTGCTCGAAGGCAAGAACCTGTTCATGATCCTCGCGCCAAGCCGTGGGCCCTCGCCATCCGCCACCCCGGCCGCCTCGGCTGCGGCACAGGCCGCGACCCAGACCGCCACCAAGGAGACCGTCACCAGTGCCTAAGATCAAAACCCGCAAGGCTTTCGCCAAGAGAATCAGGGTCACGAAGACCGGCAAGCTGATGCGCGCTGCCTCGTGGAAGAGCCACATGCTCGAGCACAAGTCGAAAAAGCGCAAGCGCAACTACGAGAACGAGCAGCCGGTGGCCAAGTCAGACCGCAAAGAAGTGCGCCGAGCACTGGGAATCTGACGTGGCACGAGTCAAGCGAGGAGTTCCCGCACACCGACGCCACAAGGCGATCCTCGATCGCGCCAAGGGCTTCCGGCTTTCCAAGAAGCTTCTCTTCCGCCCCGCGAACGAGGCCGTCCTTCACGCTCTCGCTTACGCGTTCCGCGACCGGCGGCGACGCAAGCGCGAGATGCGGGCGCTCTGGATCGCGCGCATCAACGCGGCCTCGCGACAGTCGGGGCTGCCTTACAGCAAGCTCATGCACGGCCTTCGCCAGGCCGGAGTGGAG
>DATCPW010000038.1:0-16483 GCA_036569865.1 Candidatus Dormiibacterota bacterium | reverse complement strand
CGCGACGCCCCAAGCGGCTGAGTACGGTAAACCTGAGGATACCGAACGTCGAGTAGGTGGAAGGTCCGGCGCAAGCCGGGATGGAAACCGAAAAACGCATAGGGGACTTCAGGGTAAACAGGAAGGTCGCTTGGAGCATCTTTTTCCACAGCCCGTGCACACCCAGCCTCAATACGAAAAGCCGTGCTTTACGGCATCCTTGCAGACTTTGTCCACAGCATCCGGGTCGATACTCGCAGCCCTACGCCTCAGCTCTTTCAGGCCGTCCTGAAGCCGGGCCACCGGCATCGGATCCTCGAACCGAAGCCACCGGTATGCCATCGCCTTGGACCACTCGCGGCCCTCGGCTTCATTGAGCCGGCGGTGGCTTTCGATGACGATCTCCTCGACCTGGCGAAGGAGGCTGGGTTCCCCCGCGCTGATCGTGGCGAAGTCCTCCCGCGCCATCCATTCGAGCAGGCGATCGAGGCGGGAACCCGCATCAAGCGCTTTGCTCCGACCAGGCGGTGGTGATCCCGTCTAGTTCACTGGGGGCGCGGGCGTCACTGCGCCGGCGGCGATCTCGTACAGGCTCGACCGCAGGGTGCATATAAAAGGAAGATTCCGATACAGCTCCCGGTAGTCGAGGCCGTAACCGACGACATAGTCATTGGGGATCTGGAACCCGACGTACCGCACGGGCACCTCGACGAGACGGCGTGTCGGGCGATCCAACAGAGTCACCACCTCGATCGATGCGGGATTTCGCAATCGCAGCTCCGACAGAAGGTAGTCGAGCGTGAGGCCCGTGTTGATGATGTCCTCGATCAGGAGCACGTGACGGCCTTCGATTGGATAGTCGATATCACGCGCGATGCTTACGCGTTCGTGCGGCTGAGCACCCGCGTAGCGCTTGAGGTCGAGGTAATCGATGACGAAGGGGACCTTGATCTGGCGCGCAAGGTCGGCCATGAAGAAAGTGATGCCCTTCAGCACGCCCACCAGGACGATCGAACGCCCGCGGTAGTCGCGCGAGATCTTGGTCGCGAGCGACCGGACCCGGGTCTCGAGCTCCACCGGCGAGATGACGATGTCGCCGATGTCCTGCTTGCGGAGGTTCTGCACCTCGACAGCGCCGTAGCCGGCCTTCGCCAGCAGCTGCTGGTAGTCCTTTCGATAGAGCAGCCGGACGTTGACGTCGGGATATAGCTCGCGCAGCAGACGCACCTTGCGGTTTTTCGGTGTAACCAGCGACTGCTTCATCGTCGTGACCTCGACGTAGAGGTCGTGCTCAGGCAGATAGAAGTCGGGTGTGAACATCTCCGCGACGCGCTCGCCGTCCCACGCGATCGGAAACGACACGGGCTCGTAGACCCATCGGATCCGGTAGTAATCGAGAAAGCGTGCGAATTCCTGCTCGGATGGATGGGCGAACTCGACGCGCGCGTGGGCCGGACCTGTGCGTCTGACCAGGCGCGAGCGCTGCCTGACGGGGCGGCGCCACTTCTGCGGAACGTGAAGTTGAGCGGACGACGCCAAATAAGCTTTGAAATTGTACTCTCGATCTCGAGTGATTCGATGAGCACACCGGCGCAGCGGATGGTCGCCGAGCAGCTTCTGCCAAATGGCGTTACCGATAAGCGGGTGCTCGAGGCGATGTTGTCGATCCCCCGTGAGGAATTTCTCTCCGGGAGGTTGCGGCGCCACGCATACGAGAATCGCGCCCTCTCGATCGAGTGCGGGCAGACGATCTCGCAACCGCTGGTGGTAGCGCTGATGACCCAGGCCCTCATGCCGCAGCCCGGTGACATCGCCCTCGAGATCGGCACCGGGTCGGGCTATCAGGCAGCTGTGCTGAGCCGGCTCTGCAGGAAGGTGGTGACGCTGGAGCGGGAGCCGGCCCTCGCCGAGCACGCTTCCGAGACGTTGATGAGGCTCGGCTTCGACAACGTCGAGGTTGCCGTGGCGGATGGAAGCCAGGGTTGGCCCGCGTCCGCCCCGTACGACATGGTCCTCGTGGCGTGTGCCACGCCGGACCTCCCGGCCCCGCTCGTTGACGAGCTGGCCCCGGAGGGGAGGCTGATCATCCCGCTCGGTCGGGCTGATGACGAGTACCAGGACCTCCGCGTCTACCACCGCCACCAGGGTGAGCTGTCGTCCCGCTCGCTGTTTCCGGTGCGGTTCGTTCCTCTAAGGACTGGGTGAGGACGCGGATCTTCGATCCGCGTTATGAAAAGGAACCCGGATGGTTCCTTATGCGCGCAAAGCGGCGTTGAGGATGGGCTTTACTGAATGCGTCGGCGGGCGCTTTGCGCGCGCCTGCTTATCCTCCGGTATATGGATTGGCCTTAATTGAGACGGCTTCTCATGGCCACGATTGGGAGTAAGCAGAGACAAAGTCATGGCCGGGGGGACCCCGGCCAACCCTGCTGCGCTAGCTACGCCCGGTGCCTCAGGGGCTTGGTGTCGGTAAGGGCGACGGCGACGGGGTTGGGCCTGGAGTCGCCTTTGCGCCCGCGGTCAGGTCCTTCAGCTGTTGCAGCAGCTTCCCAACCTGGATCATGTCGGCGGCGTACGTCGAAAGGTCGCCGGCCTTAAGGGCGGTATACGCCGCGGCGTATTCCGTGTTGGCCTGGGTCACGAGGCTGGCGATCTCGGCCAGCTGGGCCGCCGTGAGCGAGGTCGGAGGTGTGTTAGTCGGCGGTGGCGCGGTTGATGTGCCGACGAGCTGGTCGATCGCCTGCTGCAAGGTGTCCGTGTAGACGACGTTCGTCTGGTCGGCCAGGATCACCTTTTTCAGCTCAGGGATTCCTGATCCTGAGGTTGCGCGAAGGTACACCGGCTCGAAGTACAGGAATGAGTTTCCAATCGGCACGACGAGCAGGTTGCCCTGCTGGACGTGCGACCCCGCCCCTTGAAAGAGCGTGAAGTCGCGCGAGATGGCCGGTTCCTGGTTGATCAAGTTGGCGATCTGCTGCGGGCCGTAGATCACCTTGTCCTTCGGCAGGACATAAGACACGTACTGCCCGTAATGCGCGGCGTCGTTCCGTACGGCTAGCCAGGACACCATGTTCTGTTTGAGAAGGGGGGTGAAAGGCATGATCAGCAGGAACTCGGGACTGGCTTCGCCCGGAAGGCGGAACAGCACGTAGTACGGCTGCACAGGAGTTGCCGCCGCGGTTGGTGAGGTCTGCGCCGTCGGGACGTCCCAAACATCTTCGCGAGCGAAGAAAACGTTCGGATCGTTGATGTGATAAGTCGCGTAGATCCCGACCTGGACGTTGAACAGGTCGATGGGCACTCGGAGGTGGTCGCGCAGGCCGCTCGGCATCGCGTCGATGGGCTTGAACAAGGACGGAAACGTGGCCGCATACGCCTTGATGATCGGGTCGGTCGGGTCGATCACGTAGAAGTCGGTGGTTCCCTCATATGCGTCGATCACGACCTTGACGGAATTGCGGATGTAGTTGATGTTGGGCTCGGAGGTCGAGCCGGCCGGGAACGTGCTCGCCTGAGCGTATGGGTAGGTCGTGCCGGTGGTGTACGCGTCGAGGATCCAGTACACGCGGCCGTCGACCACGGCTACGTAGGGGTGTTTATCGAAGGTCAGGAACGGGGCCAGTTCGCTCGCGCGGTCGATGACCGTTCGGTTGAACAGCAGCTGAGTTTTGTCGGTCACCTGCGAGGACACGAGCAGGTTGTATTCCTGGAGTCGCAATGCCCACAACGCACGATTGACCGAGGTCATCGGGATTCCATGCGTCCCCCTGTAGTTGGTGAAGGAATCCAGGCTGCCCTGAGGGAAGTCGAACTCGGGCGTGTTGGACGGCGCCAGCGCGTAGCTGTTGGTGAGCTCTCCAAAGTAGATGGCGGGCTGCGTCACCTTGAGCGGCCCTGACGGCGGAATGTCGCCGACCACGTAATCCGGCAGGGTGCCCACCACGGCATTCACCGGGCTGGCCGCCACGCCATAGCCATGAGTGTAGAAGAGGTGCTGGTTCACCCAGTTCTTGGCCGCGTCCGCCAGCTTGTTGAAGTCGAACTCGCGAGCGCTGATCTCGAGCTGCTTGTACTGGCCGAGGATCGTGTAGCGGTCAAAGCCGATGTCCTTGAAGCTGTAGTACGTCCGGATCGTCTGCTGTTGCTCGTACGTGTCCTGCAGCGGAGCGTTGTCCCAGAGGATCAGGTTGTTCACGGTCACCTGGTCGTTTTGAACGTCCTTGGCCGTGAGAGGTTGGTCGCCGCTGAAGTTGCTAACGGTGACATTGCTGAGCCCGTACGCCGCGCGCGTCCCGGCGATCTCGCGCTGGATGAATGGAATCTCGTAGGACCGCGCGCTGGGAGTGACGAGGAAATACTGCAGAGCCGCGGGATAGAGCTGGCCCACCAGCAGCAGCGCTACCCAGATCCCGGCGGCGGTCACCGGCAGCCACAGGCGCCTGAGCCAGATGTTTGCGACCAGGGCGCCGCCGAGGACTATCGCCGCACCGGCCTGGAACGTGAACAGCGGCAGCCGTGCATTGACGTCCGCGTACGCGGCGCCCCAGACGATCGGGCTGTTGTGGGCGAAGAGCAGGTCGTAACGGCCCAGCCACATCCACGCTCCGAGCACCACAGCAAAGATCGCCAGCATCCCCGAGAGGTGCGCGATCGCCGCTGGGCTGAGGCTGAGGTCGATGGTGTCTCCGCGCCACACGTAGAGCCCGGCGATCACGAGCGTCGACAGGAAGCCGAGCCCGAGCGCCCAGCCGGCGACCGCGTGGAGAAATGGCAGCGTCAGCAGGTAGAACGAGATGTCCTGGCCGAGGACCTTTTCGGTGATGCCTGTTGGCGATGAATGCTGGAAGAGGGCCAGGGTCTGCCATTGGCCGCCCGCACCGCCTGAAAGGACCAGCGCGACGAGTGCCGCGGCGACGAGCGCAATCCGGCCGATCGGCGTGCGCACGACCGCGCGCTGGATGCCCACAGCGCGCAATGCGGGCCCGGACCTGATGCGAAGAGCGATGACGACATTCGCCGCCAGGTACACGAAAGCGATCACGAAGCTGCCGGCGAACAGGAAGAACTGCAACGACCATTGGGTCGAGAACACGTCCAGGTAGCCGAGGGCGCTGAACCACTGGCGCTCGGTTATGAACCAGACGATCGGGCTCGCAAAGATAAAGATCAGAAAGGCCAGCGCGAACAGCGAGACTCCGATCCAGAAGCGTCGTGGAGGTCGCGGGAAGCGAATCTCCCTCGCCCCCTCGAAGGCGCCACCTCGCTCGAATGGATCAAATGGCCTGTAGCGGCGACTCATGAGGTAGGGATCAGGTTAGCGACTCCCGTGAGGAGGGGTTCCGTGCACTCTGGCTAGCGCGAAGTGATACTCCGCGGCCATCACTGGTCCTTCAGGTTGTTCGGGTCCAGCAGCTCTTGCTTCGGGCGTTCGATCCGCTGGCGCGATCGCATGATCTCGATCAGCTTCTTGCGGCCCTTTGGCGGTCCGATCATGATCGCGCCCACCAGCTTGTCGTCCTTGAAGAAAAGCTTGCGGTAGAACTTCTCCTCGAAGCTGTAGGTCCGCACCGACTCGAGGTCCGGCTGCACGTCGGGCGTGACGCCCATCACTGCCAGGGTCGACCCGAACATCGTCGTCGTGTACGTCGGCACGTCGAAGAAATCTTCAGATGCGCCAGTCATGTTGCGCGCTGCGACCTTGCCGTGGGCTTCAGCGTTGTCCCACGTGCCCATCTGGTTGTGACGCTCGACCATCAGGTCGTAGAAGACGGCAATGTCGCCGGCGGCGTACACGTCTGGCGCCGACGTTTGCAGCTTCGAGTCCGTGACGATGCCTTTGTTCAGCTCGATGCCGGTGCCGCCGACCGGCTCCGTGTAGTAATCCAGGCCGACTCCATAGGTAAGGACGTCGAAATCGACGTGGTGGCCGTTGACGGTCTCGGCCGTGAACCGGCCATTCTTCCGGCTGAGCTTCTGCACCTCATCGGATGTGATGAACTCGACCCCCTGGGCCTCGCCAAGCTGCCGGCAAAGCTGCCCACCCTCTTCATCCAGCACGTAGCGCAGGAACCAGGGCCCGCGCATGATCCACGTGAGCTTGGCCTTCTTGCGAAAGCTCACACCTTCAGCAAGCTCGTACCCGATGAAGCTGCCGCCCATCACCAGCACCCGTTCCGCGGCATCCGCTTTCTCGATGATCGCGTCCGTGTCGTCGAGCGTCTGAAAGCCGATTGTCGGCGACACCTCGTCAGAGCCAGGCCACGGCGGCGGCTTGGGCCGGCCGCCCGTGGCGACGAGGAGTGCGTCGTATTTGAACTCCTGGTCGCGGTTCGTCCGCACGACCTTGGCACCGGTATCGATCTCAGTCGCCCAGGTCTCGAAATGAATGTCGAGATTTTGCTTCGCGTAGTCCTCTGCGGTGCGCATGAACACTTTCTCGCGCCGCACCTGGCCGCGGAGGTATCTCGGCAGAGCGACGCGGTTGTAGAGCGGATGGCGCTCGGCCGCGATCATCACGATCGACGAGTCGGGCTCCAGCTTGCGCAGCTCTTCAGCGGATGTCTGCCCGGCGATGCCGTTGCCGAGGATCACGTAACGACGCGACACTAGCTAGAGCTTCAATCCGTAGAGGTAGCTGGTGTCGTCGTCATTTGCCAAATCGTATCCGCTGGCTCGCAGGTCCTCGCCGGCGGGATGGTCGCGCGGTATGGCGACGGTCACGTCGTCGAGGCCATCAGCGTCGGCCTCGAAACGCAGCGCGAGCAACAGCTCGCGGAGCGCGCCCCCCTTGCCGGCGACAAACGCGACCGAGATGTTGTTTCCCCAGGGCTCTCGAAGCGCCACGATCGCGCGTCCACCCGGTCCCGACCTCAGCATCCCGATTCCGGCCAGCCTCGATAGCTCTTTCGCGCCCAGGTCTCGGGCACCCTGGAAGTCGGCCGTGACGCCACCCCAGAGCTCGATGCCTGGGCTTGTGGCGATGCCCGCCCAAAGCTTCTCCGCTTCGCTTGGGCCGGGGATGCGCGGTGACTCGCCACCCTCGACCCTGATGCCCTTCCACCATCGATTGTCCTGCAGCCTGACGAAGCCGACCTCTTCGAACAGCTTGGCGGCGCCGGGGTTGCCGGTCGCCAGTCGCATCTCGCGAAAGTTTTGCTCGCGGGCCTGAGCGATCGCCGACTGCAGCATGTGGCGCGCGAGGCCCTGCCGGCGATGGCTGCTCGCTACGCGCAAGCCCTCGTACCAGAGCAGGCCGGGGGCGTAGGGCCGCATGCGCTGCAGCCCGACGACGATTCCATCGAGCTCGATCGCCTGGAATGCAGAGGCCGAGTCGGACACCCAGTCGTCAAACACGCGCGGCACGTAGTCGTGACCGTCCCAGATGTCGCGTGTGAGGTCGGCTACGCGTTCGCGATCAGCCGACCGTACCGGCCGTATGACGAGATCGCCACCACGGAACTTCAGTGACTCTGTGGCTGCCAATGCGCGATCCCCGTGAGCGTGACGTCTCCCTGAAACAAGAGCTCATCACCGTCGACCTCGAGCAGGCTTTCGATGATGGCTCGACCGTTCTCCTCATCCCAGCGGTCACCGATCATCGCCTGGCAGTCCGCGAGCGCCTCCTCGATGCCGGCGTACCTCTGGGGGTTTGGGTAGCTGGTGAATCTCACGTCTGGCGCGATGCCCATCTGCATCAGGAGCATGAACAGATCGCTGAACCGCGGCAGCCGAGGCTCATCGCCCAGCATCCGCTCGCGGACGATTGCCCCAAGGTGGGCCATCGGAGATTCGCGCAGCATGATGAAAATCCGTTCTCGGGCGGATGCCTCCATCTTCTCGATAAAGGGAACCGGCTCTTCGACTCCGTAGAGAACGTGGCTGCAGATCAGCAGGTCGGCGGGCGCCACGGCGGCATCCTCCCATCTGCTCGCGACGATTGTCATGTTGTCGCGATGTGGAATCTGGGCGCGCATTCCTTCCGAAGGTTCCACGGCGGTCACCCACTCGAGGCGCTCGGCGAGGGGAACCGCGTGCCTGCCGGCGCCGGCGCCGACGTCGATCAGCGTCCTGCGAGGCGAGAGATAAGGCGTCACCACGTCCAGGAATGCATCCGAGCGTGCCTGCGTGGATCTGGCAAAGGTCGGCGCCCGGCGGTCCCAGTAGTCGGGGTCGGTGTGGCCCTTGGCGGCGGCAGCGCGCTCAGCGACCAGCGAACGCCAGCGCTCCACCCAGTCGATGAAGGGGGAATCCCCCCTTGAGGCGGCGGGCCTGGCGGAGCCAGATCCCGGCGCACCCCCCTGTGAGGAGGGACTCCCCCCTTGAGGCGGCGGGCCTGGCGGAGCCAGATCCTGGCGCACCCCCCTGTCTTCAGCGCTGCGACTTGTGATGTCCTGCACCGACCCGAGGCTACCGTATACCCGGAAACGAGATCTGACGGTGCTTCGTTGTCGTCGTTTCGCAGGCGGTTTTTAACATAGCTGTGGATAACTCGGGGACAAAGTCGGGCCTTCGGGCGGGGGCTAGGATACGGGGCACCGTGGCCGACAGCCCAGCCGAGTTCAGCGCCACCGAGTCAGCCCTGCTGGCCAGGTTCTTCACCAACATGGACCGGCCGGTTTTCGCATTGCGCAACCTACCCGAGGTGGTCAAGGGAGCCCTGTTTTCGCGCTACTCGCGCACCGAGAAGAGCTTGCGCCGAGTGCTCCTTGACGAGTTCATCAACGAGCCCGACTCCGGCTTCGAGCGGCTCGCCGGCACCGAGGTTGGAGCCGACGACATGGTCGCCGTCCGCAAGGCCGAGGAGTTCTACGAGCGCGTGCTCGTCGGCTATGGAGACGATTCGGTGGCCGAGCTGGCGGGCGCCCACGTTGCTATGGAGCGCGTGTCGACGCTGGCAGCCAAAGCGCTCGAGGACAGCCGAATCGGCATCTCTCCTCTGGAGAAGTCGACTCGCTACGTGCGCTTCGATCGGCCGGGGCCCGACGGCAGGTACCTCTTCCATCGCGGCCCTGAGCTGGCGCACCCCGCCTACGAGCCCGCCTGCGACGCCCTTTTCCAGGCTTACAGCCGGCTGATCGAACCGCTGACGCAGTCGATCCGCGAACGATTTCCCATCGATGAAGGCGAGTCCGATCGGGGCTGGAAGGCGGCAACTCGCGCTAAGGCGCTCGACATGCTGCGCGGGCTGCTTCCGGCCGGGACGCTGACCAACCTCGGCCTGTTCGGCAACGGCCGCGCTTTCGAATACCTCATCACCAAGCTGGCGGCGAACGAGCTGCCGGAATGTCGTCGCCTTGCCGCGGACCTGCATCGCGAGTTGAACGTCGTCATTCCATCGTTCGTCAAGCGCGCCCTCGACGAGCGCTACGGAGCGCCCGCCGCAGATCGCCTCGCCAGGGCTCGATCGGAGACCGCGCGCATGGCCCAGCGCTTGGGTCGCGCGGGCGTTGGCCCCAGCGTCACCCTCCTCGAGCACGACCCTGACGCCGAGCGCAAGGTCGTGGCGGCGGCGCTGTTCCCGCATTCGGATGCCAGTTGGAAAGATCTCAACGGCGACCCCGCCACTCTTCTCGAAACCATATTGGGCGACCGCACGAACCGGCGGCAGCGGCCGCCCCGCGCGCTCGAGCACGCGCAGTACAACTTCGAGATCGTGGCCAACTTCGCCGCCTATCGCGACCTGCACCGGCACCGGATGCTCACCCAGGACCGGCAGCTGCTCGGGACGGCACTCGGCTACGACGTTCCGGCCGGCCTGGCCGAGCTCGGCATGGAAAACGAGTTTCGGTCCGCGATCGACGACGCTGCCTCAGCCCATGCCCGGCTCGCGCGGGATGCCGGCCCGGCGTTGGCGCAGTACGTCGTGCCGCTGGCCTTTCGCCTGCGCTGGTACTTTCGCGTCAACCTTCGCGAGATCTATCACTTGTGCGAGCTGAGGACGACCCCCCAGGGCCACCCCGACTATCGCTGGGTCGCCCAGGAGATGTTCCGGCTGGTCGCCGCCGTCCATCCTCGCCTTGCGCGTTACGCCAAGTTCGTGGACATGGGTCCGGGCGACGAGCTGGAGCGCCGTCGGTCGGAGCGGCGGATCGACGAGAAGCTGAACGCCATGGACACCAACCAGAAGGTCCAATCCTGAGTACGTCTTTTGCCGCTGCCCGTCCCTTAGGATTGAGCGCCATGGGAAACGAGGGCGAAATGGCGGCGGGCGATCTTTTGGTGCCTCGTGGCAGCGAGCGGCGAGGCGAGGACGGGCGGCGCACCACCGGGGAGCGCAGGTTTGGGGAGAGGCGGGACCCCGTACGCGCTGCAGCAGGGCGCCGAGTCCTGTTTCCATTCGATCGCCGGATTGCGGAACGCCGCACGCTCGAGCGCCGCGAATCCTGGCCTGACCCACGCCTGTAGGTTTCTGTAGGCGCCGCCATCGGGCCGGCGCGCCTCGTTTTCACCATTTGGGCGAACCATTGGTCAAGCTTTAGGCCAGATATAGTGTCCCGCTTCAGAGGCTCAACCGAAATGCCTGGGCCAGCGCTTCGCGGTGGCCGAGGCACCCTTCGGGTTCATCCGGCTAGGCGCCCGACCTCTGCGTTGACGGCTCCGCTACTCGCTTACAGGTCTATCGACATGCGCGCTGCGTTGCTCGCCGTCGCCTTGACCTCGGGCGCCGATCCGGCGACTTTCGGCCGATCCTCTGGAGCGGGACACTAAGTGGCACGCCCAGCTCTGATCGTCCACGGCGGCGCTGGGCCTTCGCCCGTGGCCGAGCGCCCGCTCCGCCAGGCTGCAGTCGAGCGTGCGCTCGCGGCAGGCTGGGCGCAGATCGGTGATGGCGCCCTCGTCGCGGCGGTGGCCGCTGTGCGCCAGCTGGAGGATGAGCCACTTCTCAACGCTGGCATCGGGGCGTGTCTAAACCTGGAGGGTGACGTCGAGCTCGACGCCGGTGTGATGGAAGGCGCGCAGCTACGGGCCGGCGGCGTGGGTGCCGTTCGTGATGTGCGGCATCCGATCGACCTGGCGATGGAGGTGATGAAAGACGGCAGGCATGTGCTTCTTGTCGCCGATGGCGCATCTCGATTCGCCAGGTCACATGGCGTCGAGCTCTGCGATCCCTCCACTTTCATCATCGACCGAGAGCGCCAGCAGCGCGGCGGTGAAGGTGACACGGTGGGTGCTGTCGCCCGCGACTCGGAGGGCCACCTGGCGGTAGCCGTCTCGACCGGAGGCGTCCACAACAAGTGGCCCGGAAGGATCGGCGACTCGCCAATTCCGGGCGCGGGCATGTTCGCGGACGATCGCTTCGGCGCTGTTTGCGGCACCGGGCAGGGAGAGGCGTTCATGCGCCTGGCGCTGGCCCGCCTGATGGTCATCGAGCTCGAGCACGGGATGGATCCGACGGCTGTCGCCAATGGCGCCATCGCATTGCTCGAGTCGGCCATGCATTCGGTGGGCGGCGTGATCATCATCGGACGCGAGGGCTCGCCTCAAGCGGCGTTCAACACTCCCGCCATGCCGTGGGCGCTGGCGGAATGACCGCTTGACAGCCGACTCGGTCAATACCGGCGAGCTGATCGCGCTAGCCCTGAAGCGCGCAGGAACAAGCCACCTCTTCACCCTCAACGGCGCCCACATCTGGCCGATCCTCACCGGCGCGGCCGAGCACGGCATCCGCATCATCGACGTCCGTCATGAGCAGTCGGCCGCATTTGCTGCAGAGGGATGGGCGAAGGTGACCCGCGAGTGCGGAGTAGCGGCGGTCACCGCCGGCCCCGGGGTGACGAACTCGACCTCCGCCCTTGCGCAGGCCAACTCGGGCGACAGCCCCATGTTCTTGATCGGCGGCCGTGCGCCGGAAGCGCGCTGGGGCATGGGCTCGTTGCAGGAGCTGGACCACGTCGCCATCGTCAAGTCGATCACCAAGAAGGCGCTGACGCTCAAATCCGCGGATGACGCGTATCGGACGGCGGCTGAGTGCATGCGCACAGCGGTCAGCCGGCGCACCGGCCCGGTGTTCATGGACGTCCCCCTCGACACGTTCTTCGGAGCTGCTGACGTGCCGGAGGCGACCGAGCACCTGACACCGGACCTTGGCCTTTCTCCCGATCCGGACGCGATAGCTCAAGCAGCCCGTCTCATCCGGGCGGCCGAGCGGCCGGCAGTGATTGCCGGGGGCGGGGTGTGGTGGTCGCATGCCGAGGCAGAGCTGACGCAGCTGGTCGAGGCAGCCAACCTTCCGCTTTGCGTCAATGGGATGGCGCGCGGCATTCTCCCGCCCGGCCATCCGCTGTTCTTTCCACGCGCGCGCGGCCCGGCGCTGGGCGAGGCGGACCTGATCCTCGTCATCGGCGTGCCGCTCGACTTTCGACTGAACTTCGGGCAGCCGCCGGTCCTCGCCGAGGGCGCCAAGCTTGTGATCATCGACGTCGACGACAGTCGCCAGCACCGCGCCTGCGAAGTGGGAATCTATGGCGACGTCAGGGCTGCCCTTGCGGCCCTTGCGGGCGCTGTCGCCGGCGGATCAAAGCGCGACTCATGGCTGGAAAAGCTGCGCGAGGCCGAGGCGGCATCCAGGCGGCGGGACGCGAAGATGACCGAATCCGACTCCTCTCCTGTGCACCCCGCCCGCTTGATCGCAGAGGTGGAGCGGTTCAGCGATCCCGACGCGATCTTCGTCGGCGACGGCGGCGACTTCGTATCTTTCGCGGGCCGGCTCCTGGAGCGCCCTCGGCCCGGTTTGTGGATAGACCCGGGGCCTTATGGCTGCCTTGGCTCCGGTCCGGCCTACGCGATGGCCGCCAAGCTTGCGCACCCAGATCGCCAGGTGATCCTGCTGGCCGGCGATGGCGCCTTCGGCTTCTCCGCGATGGAGTTCGACACGATGGTCCGCCACCGCATCCCAGTGGTGTGCGTGATCGGCAACAACGGGATCTGGGCGCTCGAGAAGCACCCCATGATGAGCTTGCTCGGCGTGAGCATCGCCGCCGACCTCGGGCCCCGCACCCGCTACGACAAGGTGGTCGAGGCCCTTGGGGGTTACGGGGAGCTCGTCGAGCGCCCGGACCAGATCAGGCCGGCTCTGGAAAGGGCATTTCGATCTGGCCTGCCGGCCTGCATCAATACAATCTGTGATCCGGACGCCGAATATCCGCGATCATCAGTCCTGATGTGAGGGAGCCGTCATGAGCATTGCCGACGCCAAAGCCATAGTCGAAGCTGACGAATGGCGTACCGCCCAGTCGCAGTTCGACAAGGCGGCCGAGATCATCAAGCTCGAGCCGTGGCTCCGAGAGGTGCTGCGAGAGGTGCAGCGGGAGTTCACCTGCAACTTCCCGGTGACGATGGACAACGGCCACCTCCGCGTTTTCACCGGCTACCGCGTCCAGCACAACATCAACCGCGGGCCTGCCAAGGGGGGCATCAGATACCACCCTGACGTTTCCCTCAACGAGGTCAAGGCCCTGGCGATGTGGATGACCTGGAAATGCGCGGTGGTCAACATTCCTTTCGGCGGCGCCAAGGGTGGCATCATCGTCAACCCGAAGGAGCTGTCGCTCAACGAGCTCGAGCACATGACCCGCCGTTTCGCCACCGAGATCTCCATCCTCATCGGCGCCGACCGCGACATCCCTGCGCCGGACGTCAACACAGACGGCCAGACGATGGCATGGATCATGGACACCCTCTCGATGCATCTCGGTTATTCAGCACCCGCGTCGGTTACAGGCAAGCCTATCGAGGTCGGCGGCTCGCTCGGCAGGGTCGAGGCCACGGGTCGTGGCGTGACGATCTGCGCGATGGCCGCGCTCGAGCACCTGGGCCGGCTGCCGCACCAGACGCGTGTCGCCGTGCAGGGATTCGGCAACGTCGGCAGCATCAGCGCCAAGCTCCTGGAGGAATCGGGATGCACCGTTGTCGCCGTTTCGGAGGATTACGGAGGCATCTACAATCCGCTCGGCCTTTCGATCAAGCGCGTGCTCGAGTACCGCGCCCGTGAGAAAACGCTGAATGGCTTTCCGGGTGCACAGTCGATCGGCAACCAGGAGCTGCTGGGCGTCGACTGCGACCTGCTCGTCCCGGCCGCGATCGGAAATCAGCTGACCTCGCGCAACGCGCGCGATGTCAAAGCGAAGCTGATCGTCGAAGGAGCAAACGGGCCGACCACGCCTGAGGCGGATGAGATCTTTCGCGAGCGCGGGATCTTCCTGATCCCCGACATCCTCGCGAACGCCGGCGGCGTGACCGTGTCGTACTTCGAGTGGGTGCAGGACCTTCAGTCCTTCTTCTGGTCGGAGCACGAGGTCAACCAGAAGTTGAAGGCGATCCTGTCACGAGCGTTCTCAGAGGTGCTGAAGACGAAGCTCGAGAAGAAGATCGACATGCGAATGGCCGCTTACGTGCAAGCGGTCTCGAGGGTGGCCGGAGCAACACGGGAACGCGGCCTGTACCCCTAGCGGGCGCGGGTGAGGAGGCCCTCCCGCGACTGCATCGCGGGGGCCCCAGAGGTACCCTCCGAGTGACACGTTGTCTGGAGGCGCTTGGAAGATGGCACGCCGAGTGACGGCCGGAGTGAATCCGGCCTAGGGCTCCACCGTGTATTTCTAAATTTCTCTGGTGCGGAAGCTCCAGATGCTCAGGCCGAGCATGATCGCGAACCAGACGACCACCCACGCCAGGAACTCGATGGGTGGTGGGTCGACTGCGGCGAATGGGTTCGCGCGGCCGATCGTGCCGGCCGCCCTCAGCGTCACCAGGACCGCATCCGGCTCCATGGCGTAAACCGCGCCGCGCCACAGCCCGTCGGTCGGAAGGATCAGGTGGCTGATGGTGCCTACGTTCTCGATTGCCTGGTTCTGCAGGCCGACGCCGATGTCGCCGACGACGCCGCCGATCCATCCCATCAACCAGGCGACCAGCGCGATGACGCCACCGGTGATGCCTGAAAGGCGAGTTGAAAGCAGGAGGCCGAGCGAGAGCAGCGCGAGGCCCTCTGTCCCGACGTAAAGAATTAGATCGATCGGGTGCGGCGGAACGTATCCCGTCGCCCAATCGACTGCCGCGATCTCGAGGAGGGCGGAGCCTGCGGCGTAAATCGCGACGAGCACGGCTAGACCGAGCCACTTTCCAATCACCACCTCGCTGCGGCGCATCGGCCGGGCCAGCATCGAAAGCAGCAGGCCGCTCTCGACCTCGCTGGAGATCAGAGGGCCGGCGACCACGGCGGCGCTCAGCGCGAGAACGCCGCTGTACACGAAGGTGACGACGATCAACAGCTGAGACGTGATCAGCGTGACCTGCTGGGCCGGCAGCACAGAGCCGTCGCTTCTCGTCACCGTCGTGATCTTGTAAAACCCCCAGGCGGAGAACCCGACGACGAGCAGCGTGAGGATCACCAGCGCAAGCAGCAGGCGCCGGCGCGAAGCCTCCTGAACAGTTAGCCGCGCAACGACCAGAGCAGGAGTCATGAGTGGGTCACTTATCTTCCTCGTCCTGGATCAGCTGCAGGAAGCGGTCTTCCAGCGTCTGATTCCGAGGCGCCACCTCGTATACCCTCCCGCCCAGCTCAACGATTGCGGCCACCAGATCCGGCACGCGCTCGGCCTTCAGATTCGTGAAGGTCAGCTGGTCGCCCTCATCGTCGATTTGACCGAAAGAAGTCAGCTTTGCCTTGCCCTCCCGATCCAGCCCGGTCGCGCGCACCTTGACCGTCGTCCCGCTGAGCAGCTGGTCCATCGTGCCGGCGGCGATTACGCGTCCATGGTCGACGACAGCGACGCGATCGCAAACCTGCTCGACCTCGCTGAGGAGGTGGGAGTTGAGGAACACCGCGGTCCCTCGCGACGCCAGGCCGCGAATGATCTCGCGCACGTCATGGCGTCCGACCGGGTCGAGCGCAGACGTCGGCTCGTCGAGGAAAACCAGCTCGGGCTCTCCCAGCAGCGCCACGGCGAGGCCGAGCCTCTGCTGCATGCCCTTGGAGAAAGTGCCCACGCGGTCACCGGCGCGGTCGGTGAGGCCGACTGTGTCGAGGGCAGTGGTGATCTCGTCTTTCCAGCTTGAGCGCGGGAGTGGCGCGAGCTCGCAATGAAGAGCGAGCACCTCGCGCGCCGACAGCCAGCCCTGGTAACGAAAGAGCTCTGGCAGGTAGCCGATCTTTCGCCGCGTCCGCAGATCCCCGATGGGCCGGCCGAGCAACCAGCCTTCGCCGGCAGATGGCGCGATCAGGCCAAGCAGGAGCTTCACCGACGTCGTCTTGCCGGCGCCGTTGGGACCAAGAAATCCGAAGACCTCGCCGCGCGGCACGGTCATCGAAAGGCCGGACAGCGCGACCGTCTTGCCGAAGCGTTTGGAGAGCTCGACTGTTCGGATCGCGGGTGAGCCGGCGGCCACCCCCTCGGGAGCGGCCGCCGTTGTTGTCTCGGCTAGCTCAGCCACGCGCGCAGGCTATACCTAGCGTCTATTTCAGGCCGTTGGCGATGTCCAGAATCGCATCCTGCTTAAGGGTGCCCGC
>DATCPW010000037.1:0-3394 GCA_036569865.1 Candidatus Dormiibacterota bacterium | reverse complement strand
GAGGACTCCCACCTGGGCGACTTCGTCGAGGACCGCGAGGCGGTTTCCCCGTCGGATGCGGCGTCGCTGACGATGCTGCACTCGGAGGTCGAGGACGTGCTCGACACGCTGACGCCGCGCGAGCGCCGCGTGCTGCAGCTGCGGTTCGGCCTGATCGACGGCCACCAGCGAACGCTGGAAGAGGTGGGGAAGAGGTTCGGCGTGACGCGAGAGCGAATCCGCCAGATCGAGGCAAAAGCGTTGCGGAAGCTGCGCCACCCGTCGCGATCAAAAAAGCTGCGCGACTACCTGGAGTAGCTGAAACCAAACACGCGCCCCCGGCGTCTCTATTGACGCCGGTGCCATGCAACAGCTCGCAATGAGTCGCACACAACTGGGCGCAGCGGACTTCGACGCTCTGATCGGCCCCCACCTGGAGGACGGCTACCGCACCGCCCTGGCGATCCTGCGCAACCCGGACGAAGCCCACGATGCCGTGCAGGAATCAGCCTTCAAAGCGTGGCGCAAGCTGGCCCAGCTACATGAGGGCCAAGCAGCCCGAGGGTGGTTTCTCGCGATCGTCGCCAACCAATGCCGCAGCCAGCGTCGAACCCACTGGTGGTCGGTGATCCGCCTCCCTGAGATCGAATCCGCCAAGCGCGAGACTCAGGCCGAGACCGTCGACATCGACCGCGCCCTCGCGAAGTTGCCACGCGAGGACCGCCTGGCCCTCTTTCTCTACTTCTATCTCGACCTCCCGATGGAGGAAGTCGGCACGGTTCTCGGGCTGAGCCCAGGCGGAGCTAAGACTCGCGTGTACCGGGCGGCGAAGAAGCTTCGGCCCGGACTGGAGATGGACTGATGGACGACATGCGCTCAGAGATCCGAGCCGCTTTCGAGAAGGAGCAAGCAGCCCACCCGCCGGGCGGTGGCCTGCGCAGCAACCTGACCGCGGCGGCGGCCACCCAGGCGCGTCCCTCGCCCAACCTCCAGTGGGTCGCGATCGCGGTCGCAGCGATCCTCGGCATCGTGGTCGTGGTCGGCCTGATGTCGACGCGCATTGGACCCCGCGCGAATGTGCCGGGTAATGCCAAAGCCACCCCGGTCGCCGACTACGGCCCTCCCCCGGCCGGCGTGCAACTGGTGTACGTCCACGACCCGAACAACCCGTCGTGGCTGATCGGCTTCGACTGGTCGGGCCAGCCGCGCGGAACCGTAAAACTCAGTCCGGAAGCCGCTCAGGGGGGAGTTCGCATGGCCCCCGATGGGTCGGCGTTCCAGGTTGGTTCAACCATCAAGGGCGGGACGGACATCTTCCTCGACCGACTCGGTCATCTGATTCCCACCAACGGGGTCTCGACTGACGTAGCCGGCGAAATGTGGGCGGACGACAACAAGCATCTGTGCCTGGTCACTCTGAACCAGCAGACCTTCGCCTGGGGACTCAGCACGCGACTTCCCGGCGCTGCGGCACGGCCGGTGGCGGTCATCGCGCGCGATCCGAGCCTCGGGCAGAGCGGCATCAGCCTTGCGGCATGCAGCTTCGACAACAATCGGGCGATCCTTGTCCGCACAGTGATCGCGTGGCCCTCCGAACTGTGGGTGGTTCGTCTCACAGACGGCAAGGTCCTGTCCCACAACACATATTCAAGTTTGCATCCGCTTGCGAACGTGGTCGGAAGTCCTGACGCGGATTTCGTCGCTGAGAACTCAAGCAAATCCGTTGGACAAGTGGGGTCAGCAGCGCCGTTAACCATCATCCGCCGAGTTTCAGACAGGTCTGTCGTCGCCACGTTGGATCCATCGCTGGCAGTCCTGGCTTTCAGCGGCGATGACTCATTGGTGCTTGTCACCAGCCCCCCGTCGTTGGCTGACGGCGAACCAGCACTTCTGTCCGTCATCGACCTGCGATCCGGTCAGGCCGTCTGGCATGACCAGGGTACCTCCACTTTCGGCGGCGTCGTCGCCCAGCCCGGCGGCCGCGACTTCGCCCTCATCCTCAATACTTCTGGCAGCCAGACTCCTGGCGTCCCGGATCCGATGGCCACCATCCTGATCATTCACGGCGACGGTTCCGTTACCAAATTTCCCCGGCTCTACGAGCCTGCCTGGTGAAGTAGATTGAGCGCACATGCCGGTCATCACGATCGGGCGTCAGTTCGGGGCGGGGGGCCGCACCGTGGGCGAGATGCTCGCCCGCGAGCTGAAGGCCGACCTCCTCGAGTCCCGGATCATCGACGAGGTCGCGCACAGGCTCCAGCTCCCCAAGGAAGAGGTCGAGGCGGAGGACGAGCAACCGGGCTCTCTGCTCCACCGCCTCCTGATGGCGCTCGGCTCCGCGAGCGGCGAACCGATGATCCCGCCCGAAACCGCGGCCTGGAACCCACCGAACGTCGATCCCGTCTTCGACACGCGCCGTGCGGTCCTCGAGATCACACAGCATGTGATCCAAGAGGCGGCGCGGGCTGGCAACGTGATCATCGTCGGCCGAGGCGGCGCGTACATCCTCCGCGAGTTCGAGGGCGCGCTTCACGTCTTCCTCCGTGCAGCGGAAGCAATACGGGTCAAGGTCGTGATGGCGAGATTCAATCTCACCGAAGAGGAGGCGCGGCGCCGGCTGAAGCACGCGGACGAGAACTGGACCGCCTATATCAAGCAGGTCTATGGTCACGACCGGAACCTGGCGGCGCATTACGACCTGGTGCTCGACACAGGACGCCTCGGCTACGAAGCGACAGTCGAGGCGATCCTCGCGGCGCTGAATCACAAAAAGCCGCTAACCTGAGCGGCGTGACCCACTCCCTCGGCTCGCGCACGTCCGGCGTCGACGGTTCCAGCGAAGGGGGCCGCATCAACACGATCAACCTGCCCGGCGCCCTCGTCCTCTACGGCGTCGCCCTTCTTCAGGACCTGCAGCGCCGCGGCATCAAAACCAAGTTTAATGTCGCACCCGTCAAGGTCGATGGCGTCTGGTGCCTGGAGCTGAGCTACACGGGCGACGATCTGGTTGGCGTGCCCGACCACTGGCACGGGCACCGCGTGATCCTGCGCAAGATCGAGCCACCACCAGGTGCCTGACAAGTTCGGCCCCGACAGCAAGGTGCGAGAGGTGCTGGCGCGGCTGGGGGACAAGGGCCGGGACCTGCTGCGGCGCCACGGATACGACGTCGGCGAGGGTTTTGTCGACGTGCTTTCTCAGTACCAGACGCTCGAGCACGCGGCGCGCACGGAGCGCCTGCGCGACCTCAACACGCTCGTGGCGGAGCTGAACTCAGCCGGCTAGCGCCTCTCACTGGAGATAACGGGGTACAAAGCCAGGTCCTGCGGTGTAGCATCCGCGCAACGAAACTGCAATCTGGTTCGTTATACAGGTCAAGGATTACGTCATTGCAAAAGTCAAAGCTGGAACCAGACA
>DATCPW010000036.1:0-4430 GCA_036569865.1 Candidatus Dormiibacterota bacterium | reverse complement strand
AGGTGGGTCCCCTGCCTTGGCTCTCCAAGTCCCGTCAAGCGGGCTTTTGGTCGGCGACCGGACTCCGAGGTCCCTAAATGCTGTCTATTGGGCAACGCGCACATCGCCCGCAACCCATCGGGAGCCACCCAATACTACGTGGAGGGCTTGGGCACTGGTACCACCCGAATTCGAAGTTCTTCCAGTTGCGAAGGGTCGACCTCAGACGGAGCACCCAGCATCAGGTCTGACATCGATTGCGTCTTCGGAAACGCGACCACATCACGAATGTTGTCGGTGCCGCCGAGCATCATGACCACGCGGTCGATGCCCGGCGCGATACCACCGTGGGGCGGCACGCCGTACGTGAAGGCGCGCAGTAGAGTGCCGAACCGATCGCGGATCGTTTCCAGCGGCATGCCCAGGAGCTGGAACACCCTCTCCTGCATCTCCGGGTCGTAGATGCGAAGGCTTCCACCGCCGAGCTCATAACCATTGAGGACGATGTCGTATGCGTGCGCGCGGACGTCATACGGTCTGTCCTCGACAAACGACATGTCTGCCTCGAAGGGCCGAGTGAACGGATGGTGCGCATAGGTCAGCTTGCCAAGGTCGTCCTCATCGAATAGATAGGTCGGGTTGATCCAGAGGAACCTCCACTCGTCCTCTCTGATGAGCTTGCGGCGACGCGCCACCTCCTGGCGGATCAGGCCCATCACCGTCTCGGCCTTGCGCCTTCGATCCGCAACCAGAAGTACGAGGTCGTCGTCAGTTGCGCCGGTCGCGTGCTTGATTCCCGCAAGCTCCTCCGCAGTCAGGAACTTGTCGATCGAGCTGCCAGGCAGCCAGGCGAGGCCCTTGCCACCAGCGCCCTTGGCCACGGTCACCAGCTCATCCAGGTCCCGGCGCGCCATGTCGCGACCGCCCGGAACTCTCATGCCTCGCACCACGCCGCCGGAATCCAGCGCGCTGCGGAAGATCTGTGCCTTCGTGCCGGCAAGGACCGATCCGAGGTCGGTGATCTCGAGGTCGTGGCGAAGGTCCGGTTTGTCGGTTCCGAACCTGAGCAGCGATTCCTTTATATCCATGCGTTGAAACGGAGTCTTCAGCTCGACGCCGAGAACCTCTCGCCAGAGCTGGCTGAACAAGCCCTCGATCAGGCCGAAGACGTCTTCCTCATCGCAGAACGACATCTCGATGTCCAGCTGTGTGAACTCGGGCTGTCGATCTGCCCGCAGGTTCTCGTCGCGAAAGCAACGAGCGATCTGGTAGTAGCGCTGCACGCCAGACACCATCAGCAGCTGCTTCAACATCTGCGGCGCTTGAGGCAGCGCGTAAAAAGACCCCGGTTGCAAGCGCGATGGAACCAGGAAGTCGCGAGCGCCCGACGGCGAGCTCCGCGTCAAGATCGGCGTCTCGACCTCGATGAACTCCTGACGGTCCATGTAGTCGCGGATGATCTTGTTGACGCGGCTGCGCAGCTCCAACATCCGCGTCATCCGCGGACGGCGCAAGTCGAGATACCGGTATTCCAACCGGAGTTTCTCGTCCGGATCTTCCTGATCCTCGATCGGAAATGGAGTCGTCTCCGAGGCGTTGACAACCTCGAGCTCGGAGGCCGTCACCTCGACCTCCCCGGTCGCCATGCGCGGATTCTCAGAGCCGGCCGGGCGCCGTCCGACCAGGCCCTTCACCCGCACCACGTATTCGGCTCGCAGCTCCGACGCAGCAGCGTGCGCCGCGGGCGCGTTGGCCGGGTTGAAAACCACCTGCACGGCGCCCCAGCGGTCGCGCAGGTCGATGAAGATCAGCCCGCCGTGATCTCGACGGCGTGCCACCCAGCCATAAAGCTCGAGCTCCCGCCCGACATCGGTGGCGCGGATCGAGCCGCAATGGGGTGCTGTGAAACCGCTCACGCCAGGCTCTCCGCCAGTGCCTTCCAGGGAACCTGCACCTGCTCGCCGCTTGCCATGTCCTTCAGCTGCGCGACTTGGCGTTGTGCATCGGTCGTGCTGAGGAGCACCACCCAACGCGCCCCCAGCTTGTTTGCAGATCGCATCTTCGCGCGTAGGCTCCTGGGTTCGTAGTCGACGGCGACCGAACGCGCCGCGCGGCAGAATCTCGCCACTTCGGCCGCCTCCACCTCCAGCCCGGGTTCCGCCAGCACAACGACCTCAGCGGGTGGTTCGGGGATCACCTCTGCCCCACTCTCCGCGACCACCTCGGTCACCCGGTCGAGGCCTCCCGCGAATCCCACACCCGGCGTCGACGGCCACCCCTCCGCCTCGGCCAGTCCGTCATAACGACCGCCGGCGACGAGCGCATCCTGGGCACCTGACGCGCCGCCCGGGTAGAACTCGAAGACCGTGCGCGTGTAGTAGTCGAGCCCGCGCACGAGGTATGGGTTCAACCTGTACTCGATGCCCGCAGCGTCGAGCACGCGCCGGACCAGCACCCACGCGGCAGAGCACTCCTCGCACAGGTGGTCGGTGATGCGAGGCGCTTTGGGCTTGAAAGGCTGGCACTGCGGCACCTTGCAGTCGAGCAGTCGCAGCGGGTTTGTCTCGAGCCGTCGCTGGCAATCGCCGTGCAGCTTGTCCTTGAGCGGCCGGTAGTACTCGCGCAGCAGGTCAAGGTATGCCGGCCGGCACTTGGAGTCGCCGATCGTGTTCAGCTCCAATGCGATATCCCTGATGCCGCACTCGTGCAACCACGTGGCGGCGAGCTCGATGATCTCGGCGTCAACCGCGGGGCTGGCGGCGCCGATCGCCTCGATGTCGAACTGAAAGAACTGCCGGTAGCGGCCCTTCTGTGGGCGGTCGTACCGGAACATCGGGCCGATGAGAGACAGTCGCGCGGGCTGCGCTCCCTGGTTGAGGCCGCCCTCGAAGTAGGCGCGAACGATCCCAGCCGTCGCCTCAGGCCGCAACGCGAGGTTGCGGCCGCCACGATCCTCGAAGCGGTACAGCTCTTTCGCGACAGCGTCGGTCTCGGTCCCGACCCTCTCGATCAGGTCCGTGTGCTCAAGGATCGGAGTGACTATCTCCTGGTACCCAAACGTGCGCGCCACGCGTGTGGCGGCCTTCTCGACAGTGCGCCACAGGGCGCGGTCCTGGGGCATGAGGTCACGCATTCCGCGGACAGCCTTGATGGGTTCGGTGCGGGGCATCGGAGTGTCGATTGTAAGAAGCTGAGTTCAGCAGGGGGGTTCGCCGGGATCTGGCTCCGCCAGGCCCCGCGCCTCAAGGGGGGACGTCCCCCCTCAGCTGAGACCGGCGCGCGCCGGTTAGTATCTGCCCGAATGCGGCTGCACACGAGCCCAGGGGAGGTCACTCGAAGACCGTGACCATCGCCCTCATCCAGCTCATCACGCTCATCTTCGCCGGCCTCGCTCTTCTGGTCGGCGCCTATCTATTGATAATCGGCAGGCGGCCCTGGCGCGCGGACGATGAGACTCACGTCGCGCCCCGCGTGCGTTTGCTCGGGCTCAGCTACATCCTGGTTTTCGGCTCGGCAATGGTCCAGATCATCGTCCAGCCACGCGGCCTGGACGCAGAGATACTCGGCGGGCTGATGGTGCTTGGCGGCCTCATCGTGATAGTCGTGGTCTTCCTCGAGGCGCGCGCGTCGCGCCGCTCTATCGCCAGGGGGCGGCTGGGCGACTAAAAACAATCCCACCGCCCGAACGAGCACAAGCTTGCGAGTCGGCACGACGGGTGGAACGAGACAGACAAGAAGCGAAGGGAACCAAGAGCGGCGAGCGAGGCGACGCCGGCAAGCCGAAGAGCGTCGGCTAGGGGTTGGTCCGCCAACCCGCCGCGACCTTGAAAGCCTCTTTCAGCTGCTCCAGGTGGACCGGCTTGATCATGTAATCGTCGAACCCAGCCTTCAGGCAGCGGTCTTGATCGCCCGGGCCCGCCAGGGCGGTCAAAGCGATGAGGCGGGGACGCGTCCCTTTGGTCCAGCGGCGGCAGATCGCCTCGGCCGCTTGTAGCCCGTCCATCTCGGGCATGAGAACGTCCATGAGAACTGCGTCGTATGGCGTTTGGGCGACGGCCTCCACCGCCTCCCGGCCATTGGAGACGACGTCGACGTTGTGGCCGAGCTTGACGACGAGACGTCGCAGCAGGTTCTGGTTGAGCGCGTTGTCGTCGGCGACAAGAACCTTAAGTGCGCCCGGCGCGACCCTCTCGACTGTGGTGACCGGCGCGACCACCGCCGGTCTTGCCCCGACCTGGACCATCACGTCGTGCAGCTTGCGTGGGGCCACCGGCTTCGTGAGCGTTGCCTGCACCAGTCCACTGTCAGCGGCGCCGGCCTCCTCCGCGGTGGCCGCGGCAGCCGCGATGAGCACGATCGGGAGCTGTTCGGGACCGCGAAGCGCTCGCACCGACGCCGAGAGCGCGAGACCGTCGATCTCAGGAAGGCGGTGTTCGATCAAAGCGATGTCG
>DATCPW010000035.1:0-5314 GCA_036569865.1 Candidatus Dormiibacterota bacterium | reverse complement strand
GGGCGAGGGCACGAACTCCAGCGCCAGGTACTGGTCGAGCGCGACCGGGTCGACTCCACGCCTCAACGCAGGATCAATCAGCAGCGCCTTCAGCTCCGACGCGAACACGAGCCGCGAACCATCGATCGCGTAATGCAGCGGCTTGATCCCCATCCGATCCCGCGCCAACACCACCACACCACGCGTCCGGTCGAGCAGGGCAAACGCGAACATCCCATTGAGCCGGGACACGAAGTCCGCGCCCCATTCCTCGTACCCGTGCACCAGGACCTCCGTGTCAGACCGCGACGCGAACACGTGGCCCGCAGCCTCCAACTCCTCACGCAATAAGAGGTGGTTGTAGATCTCCCCGTTCTGCACCACCCAGATCTGCGAGTCCTCGTTGTGGATCGGCTGGTGACCTCCCTCCAGGTCGATGATCGAAAGCCGCCGCATCCCCAGCGTCACGCCGTCGAGGTGAACGCTCCCCTCGTCATCCGGCCCGCGGTGCGCCAGCGCGACGCACATGCGCCCCACCAGCCCACGTCCCTCAGACGGTGAGCCCCCGGCCACCCCGCAGATCCCGCACACCTACGACCGCAAACGAGCGCGAGCCGACGGCCTCCCATTCGTCGCCGCCTTGTGCGGCACCGCCTGATGCGGCGCGGCCTTGTGCGCGGGCAAAGGCGCCATCTCGATCACCTCGCGCACCACGTAGGTCGTTTTTCCCTGCGACTCGTGATACGTGCGGATCGAGAGCTCCGCCAGCAGCCCCATCAGGATGAACTGAACCCCCACGATCCCGAGAAACACGGCCAGCAGGAGCAACGGATTGTTGTGCGCAAAGGGATAAGGCGGCAGCACCTTCTGAATGATCACGATGGCGGCAAAGACAAACGCGAGCGCCCACAACGCAAATGCGGCGAAGCCGAAGAAATAGATCGGCTTGGTCGAGTAGCTCCCCAGCAGCTTGACCGTCATCAGGTCGAGCAGCACGCGCGAGGTCCGCGACAGCGAGTACTTGGACTGCCCGAACGCGCGAGCGCGGTGGTTGACGGGAAGCTCGGCGATCCGCGCCCCCACCCAGGACGCATAAACGGGGATGAACCGGTGCATCTCTCCGTACAGCTTCACGTCCCGGATGACCTCGCGGCGATACGCCTTGAGCGTGCACCCGAAATCGTGCAGTGGCACGCCGGTGACCCGGGCGATGATCCAGTTCGCGATGCGGGAGGGCAGCACGCGAGAGGCTTCATCCTGCCGGTTCTTGCGCCACCCGCTCACCACGTCGTACCCCGCGTCCATGCTCTGGAGCAACCGCGGTACGTCGTGCGGATCGTTCTGCATATCGCCGTCCAGGAAAACGAGAATCTCCCCTCGCGCATTGTCGATCCCGGCCTGCACCGCGGCCGTCTGCCCGAAGTTCCGGCGAAAGCTGACAACGCGAATATGTGGATTGTTGAGCGTCAGCTGAGCCAAGCGCTCAGTGCTTCCATCACGGCTACCGTCGTCGACATACACCACCTCGTAGGTGACGTCCATCGAATCGAGCACGCCGATGAGCTCCTCGTGCAAGGGCGCGATGCTCTCGGCCTCGTTGTAAACGAGCACCACCACCGACAACCGGGGCGGAGCATTGATCGCGGGCTTGACGCGAGTCGCCATGGCCCGATTGTAGGCCGCACCCCCGCGCCCCCAACCCGCCCGCAACCATCGCTTAAGCTCCCTCGAATATGGGCGTCGACACATTCAGGATTCAAGGCAGCAAAGAACGCGCTTGCGCGCGAACGCTGTCATGGATCGCCCCAGCTCTAACCCTCTTGGCGGCGGCGGTGGCGTTCGCCTGGACCCTCCACGCTGATCTCCAGCGCCTTTATGGCATGACCAGCTCGGCCTGGGACCTTGCATACGACCAGCAGGTCATCTGGAATGTGTCAGTTGGTCAGGGCTTCTACAGCAGCTTCGCGCGCGCCAACTTCCTGGGGATCCACTTCGAGCTCATTTTCGTCGTGCTCGCGGCGGTGGAAAGGTTCTGGGCAAGCCCGGCGGTGCTTCTCATCTTCTCCTCTGCCGGCCTCGCGGCCACGGCGCCTGCGGCCTATCTGTTCCTAAGGGCGATCCTGCCCGCCGACCGCTCAGAGTCCCAGTGGCTGGCGCTGGCGCTGGCGCTGCCCATCCCCTTCTGGGCCTCCATCCAGGAGGCGGCCCGCGATTTCTTCCACCCCGAGAACATGGCCCTCGCCCTCGCCCTGCTCGCCGCGTGGGCGGGCATCCGCGGCCACCGCGTCGCGATGTGGGTTCTGTGCGTGCTCGTCCTCACGTGCAAGGAGGACCAGGTCTATACGGTCGGAGTGATCGGCCTGCTGATGGCGGCATACGGCGCGCCCGAGGTCAAGAAACACTGGCGATTCATCGTTTACCTCGCGGGCGCCTGGTTCCTCATCGGCACCGGGATCGTCCAACAGCACCTGCGCAATGGCGGCTACACCGACTTCGTCTATTACGGATGGCTCGTGCTCCACCCGTCGCTAACCGCGGTCCTCGCGGCCATCTTCAACCCCGAAGCCTTGCTGGTGGTTGCGGGGATCATCGCGAGCATGGGTGGGCTGCCGTTGCTCGCCCCACGCTGGTTGCTCCTGGTCATCCCTCCATACCTCGCGGATGTTCTGAGCAGCCACAACCCGCAGAACGTCCTCAATCTCCACTACGCGCTGCTGCTGCTGTTCCCGCTGATCGTGGCGGGCGGCGGCGGCGCGCGGAGGCTTCTCGAAAGACGCTCTTTCAAACCCCATTACGCCGTGGCGATAATCGTGCCCGCCCTCCTGATCGCCTGGGGAACTGGACGCCTCCCGCCCGCCCTCAACGCCAATCCCGCCCTGTATTCGCGCCCCGACACGCTTTCCCAGCTGCGGACGGCGACGGCCATGATTCCAGCGAACGCCTGTGTATCTGCGGACGACGGCCTGGCCGTGTGGCTCGCCAACCGCCACACGATCAACGACTTTCCCGACAAGCTGGACCCCACGTGCTACGTGGTCCTCGACCACCAGCCGTTCATCAGCGGCCCGACTGTTCCGGCTCAGCGCCTGGCGGCGATCGACGAGCTGCCCCGCAGCGGCCGCCACCTCCTATACGACGACGGCCGATTCCAGGTCTGGAGTCCGGTCGGGGCCTGACCGGAGGCTGACTCCGTACTCTTAAGGGTCACCATGGCAGTCGCCACCTCGGTACACGAGCGCCTCGATCGGCTGTTCAAGCAGCGGATCGTGATCTTCGACGGCTCGATGGGAGTCATGCTCCAGAAGCGCGGACTCTCGGACGCCGAGTTTCGAGGCGAGCGATTCAAGGACCACCCCAAGCCGCTGCGCAACAACAGCGACATCCTCAACCTCTCGCACCCCGAGATGGTGACCAGGGTTCACCTCGACTACCTCGAGGCGGGCGCCGACATCATCACTACCAACACGTTCACCTCGACCGCCGTCTCCCAGGCCGATTACGGCCTGTCGGACCTCGTCTACGAGATGAACCTCCAGGGCGCAAAGCTCGCGCGCAAGGCCGCCGACCAGTACGAGAACCGCTTCGTGGCGGGCTCGCTCGGACCGACCAACGTGACCCTCTCCCTCTCACCCAAGGTTGACGACCCCTCTTACCGCGACGTCACCTTCGACGAGCTGCGACGCGGCTACGCGGAAGCGGCCAGGGCGCTGAAGGAAGGGGGCGCCGACCTGCTGCTCATCGAGACCATCTTCGACACCCTCAACGGCAAGGCCGCGATCGCCGCGGTCAAAGAGGTCGCGCCGGAGCTGCCGCTCTTCGTATCGGTCACCGTCGTCGACAGGAGCGGCCGCAATCTGTCGGGCCAGACCGTCGAAGCGTTTTGGACCTCGGTTGAGCACGCTGAGCCCTTCGCTGCCGGCGTCAACTGCTCGCTCGGCGCCACGGAGATGCGCCCGTACATCGCGGACCTGTCGCGAGTCGCGCCCGTCTACGTCATCTGCTACCCGAACGCCGGCTTGCCCAACGCATTCGGCGGCTACGACGAGCAACCGCCTGCGACCAGCAGCCTCCTGAAAGAGTTCGCAGAGAGCGGCTTTCTGAACGCCGCAGGCGGCTGCTGCGGCACGGGCCCGGAGCACATCAGACAGATCCGCGAGGCCGTCGAAAACATCCCGCCCAGGCATGTGCCCAAGCGCACAGCGCGCACAAGGTTCAGCGGCCTCGAGCCCTTTGAGATCGGCCCCGACACGAACTTCGTGCTCGTCGGCGAGCGCACCAATGTCACCGGCTCGGCGCGATTCCGCCGCCTCATCGAGTCAGGCGATTACACAGGTGCGGTGGCGGTCGCCCTGGACCAGGTAAGAGGAGGCGCCAACCTCATCGACGTCAACATGGACGCCGACCTCCTCGACTCGGAGGAGGCGATGACCCGGTTCCTCAACCTCATCGCCACCGAGCCCGAGATCGCGCGCGTGCCGATCATGGTCGACAGCTCCAAGTGGACGGTTCTCGAGGCCGGCCTGAAATGCGTGCAGGGCAAGGGCGTCTGTAACTCGATCAGCCTCAAGGCCGGCGAGGAGGCTTTCCTCCAGCAGGCACGCAAGGTGCGCGCTTATGGGGCGGCGGCAGTGGTGATGGCCTTCGACGAGGTCGGGCAGGCCGACACCTTCGAGCGGAAGGTCGAGATCTCGAGCCGCGCTTACAAGCTGCTGACCGACAAGGCGGGCTTCCACGCCGAGGACATCATCTTCGACCCCAACATCCTGCCGATCGCGACTGGCATCGAGGAGCACGCGGGCTACGCGAAGGCGTTCATCGACGCCACCAGGGAGATCAAGAAGCGGTTCCCCGGAGTGCGCGTCTCGGGCGGCGTGTCCAACCTCTCCTTCTCTTTCCGCGGCAACGACCGCGTCAGGGAGGCGATCCACTCGGCCTTCCTTTATCACGCGATCAAGGCGGGCCTGGACATGGGCATCGTCAACGCCGGCCAGCTCGCCGTCTACGAGGACATCCCGAAAGACCTGCTCGAGCTGGTCGAGGACATCATCTTCGACCGCCGGCCCGACGCCACCGAGCGCCTCGTCGAGTTTGCCAAGAATGTTTCGGGCGCGGGCGCCAAGCGCGAGGTCGACCTCACGTGGCGCGAGGGCACGGTGGAGGAGCGGCTCGCGCACGCGGTGCTGCACGGCGAGGTCGAGTTCATCGAGGCTGACGCTGAGGAAGCGCGCCAGAAGTTCGGCGCCGGCCTGCTTGTGATCGAGGGCCCGCTGATGGACGGCATGAAGGTGGTGGGCGACCTGTTCGGCGCCGGCAAGATGTTCCTACCTCAGGTGGT
>DATCPW010000034.1:0-8564 GCA_036569865.1 Candidatus Dormiibacterota bacterium | reverse complement strand
CTGCACATACGAAGTGAAGGAGAAATAAAGAGAGTTGGCTGATTTCGAGATCCGAGACCTGCGGGCCAGCGTCGAAGGCAAGGAGATCCTCAAGGGCGTCACGCTCTCCATCAACAAGGGCGAGGTGCACGCGGTGATGGGCCCCAATGGCTCGGGCAAGTCAACTCTTTCCCACACGCTGATGGGCCACCCCGGCTACACCGTCGATGGCGGCCAGGTCATCTTCAAGGGCAAAAACGTGCTCGAGCTCGAGGTTGACGAGCGGGCGCGCCTGGGCATGTTCCTCGCGCTGCAGTACCCCGTGGTCGTGCCCGGCATCTCGATGACCAACTTTCTGCGCACGGCGCTCAACGCGAAGCGCGGCTACGACGGCAAGGACAAGTCCAAGATGATCTCCCCCAAGGAGTTCCGCTCGATGCTCAAAGGCGAGCTCGAGGTTCTCCATATGGACGACTCGTTCCTGCCGCGCTACATCAACGACGGCTTCTCTGGCGGTGAGAAGAAGCGCGCGGAGATCCTGCAGATGGCGATGTTGAAGCCCGAGATCGCGATCCTCGACGAGACCGACTCAGGCCTCGACATCGACTCGATCAAGTTCGTAGCGGAGGCGGTGAACCGCATGCGCGGGCCGGAGCTCGGCGTGCTGATCATCACCCACTACACGCGCATCCTGGAGTTCATCAAGCCCGACTTCGTGCATGTGCTCGTGGACGGAAAGTTCGTGCTGTCGGGGGGTCCTGAGATCGCCAGCAGGTTGGAGAAAACCGGTTATTCGGAATGGGCCGAGGCTGACGAACCTGCAGTCCTGAAGCCCGAGGAGATTGCCTGATGGCGACAGTACCGAAGCAAATCGAGATCGGGTCCGATTACAAGGAGAAGTACGGCTTCTTCGTCCCCGAGGACTACATCTTCAAGGCCAAGCGCGGCCTGAACCCCGAGATCGTCAAAGAGATCTCGTGGATGAAGAAGGAGCCCGAGTGGATGTTGAAGATGCGGCTCCGCTCGCTCGAGATCTTCCGCAAGAAGCCGATGCCCACATGGGGCGCGGACCTCAGCGTGATCGACTTCGAGAACATCTTCTATTACCTCAAGGCGTCGGACAAGCAGTCGAAGACGTGGGAGGACCTGCCGCCCGACATCAAGAAGACGTACGACCGGCTGGGCGTGCCCGAGGCCGAGCGCAAGTTCCTCGCCGGCGTGTCAGCTCAGTACGAGTCGGAGGTCGTCTACCACTCGCTCCACGAGGAGCTGTCCAAGAAGGGCGTGATCTTCACGGACACCGACTCTGCGCTGCGCGATCACCCCGAGCTCTTCAAGGAGTATTTCGGCACCATCATCCCGCCGGCGGACAACAAGTTCGCGGCGCTGAACACGGCCGTGTGGTCCGGTGGTTCGTTCATCTACGTGCCCAAGGGCGTGCGCGTGGACATTCCGCTGCAGGCCTACTTCCGCATCAACGCGGAGAACATGGGGCAGTTCGAGCGGACGCTGATCATCTGCGACGAGGGCTCGTTTGTGCACTACATCGAGGGCTGCACGGCCCCGATCTACACAACGGACTCGCTGCATTCGGCAGTGGTCGAGATCATCGTCAAGAAGAACGCGCGATGCCGATACACGACGATCCAGAACTGGTCGACCAACGTCTACAACCTGGTCACCAAGCGCGCGCTCGCATACGCCGACGCGACCATGGAATGGGTAGACGGCAACCTCGGATCGCAGATCACCATGAAGTACCCAAGCGTGTACCTGATGGAGCCTGGCGCCAAGGGCGACGTGCTCTCGGTGGCGTTCGCCGGCAAGGGCCAGCACCAGGACGCCGGCGGCAAGATGATCCACGTCGCGCCGAATACGACGTCGACCATCACGTCGAAGTCGATATCCAAGGGTGGCGGACGGACGTCATACCGCGGCCACATCAAGATGTACCCCGACGCGAAGAACTCCAAGTCGTTCGTGAAGTGCGATGCGCTTCTCCTGGACGACGAGTCGCGCTCGGACACGTACCCCTACAACGACGTCGACGCGGAGAACGTGACCCTGGGCCATGAGGCGACGGTGAGCAAGGTCTCCGACGAGCAGCTCTTCTACCTGATGAGCCGCGGCATCACGCGCAACGAGGCGGAGACGATGATCGTCAACGGCTTCATCGAACCGTTCACCAAAGAGCTCCCTCTCGAGTACGCGGTGGAGCTGAACCGCCTGATCCAGCTCGAGATGGAGGGGTCGGTAGGCTGACCGTGGCATTCACCGAAGAGACCCTGGAACGAACAGGCCAGGGCGAACCCGACTGGCTGCTTGACCGACGCCGAACCGCGTTTGCCGCGTACGAGCGCATGCCAATGCCCAGCCGGACCGACGAGGAGTGGCGCCGCACCGACATGACGGGGCTCGACCCAACGAAGTTCGCCACGCTCGAGCACGCCAACGGATACAAGCAGGAAACGCCCAAGCTGCCGGCCGGCGTGATCTTCGAGCCGCTGTCGGTGGCTGCGCAGAAGCACCGACACCTGGTCGAGCCGCTGCTGTTCTCAACTCTGCGCGCCGACCGCGATCGGTTCGCGGCGCTGCATGCAGCGTTCTTCACCGGCGGGAACTTCCTTTATGTGCCCGACGGCGTGGTCATTGAGGAACCGATTCTTCGCCAGCACTTTTCACACGAGGGCGGCACCACGGTGCTGCCGCACACGGTGATCATCGCCGGCCGCAACTCACGTTTCTACTACCTCGACGAGTACATCGGCGAGGAGGATGGCGCCGGGTACCGCAGCGGCTCTGCTGAGATCTTCGTCGGTGAAGGCGCCGACGTTGGCTACGTCTCGATCCAGAAGTGGGGTCGCGATGCGGTGCACCTTGCCGATCAGCGGGCGCGGCTCGAGAGGGACTCTCGCCTGCGCCTTTTCAACATCACATTGGGCGGACGCTTTTCTAAGACTCGAGTCGAAGCCTCACTGGTCGGCCAGGGATCGAGCGCCGAGCTCAAGGGCATCTATTTCGCGTCAGGAAAGCAGTTCTTCGACTTTCACACGCTGCAGGACCACCAGGTCGGGAACACCACCTCCGACCTGTTGTTCAAAGGCGCTCTGCAAGACACGGCCAAGGCCGTCTATGCAGGCCTCATCCGGATCGAGAAGGGCGCCGCACGCTCCGACGCGTATCAGGCGAACCGCAACCTCGTCCTCTCCGAGCACGCGAAGGCGACCTCCATCCCGATGCTCGAGATCGACAACAACGACGTTCGTTGCACGCACGGCGCCACCGTCGGCCCCGTCGACCCGATGAGCATGTTCTACCTCCAGTCGCGCGGCATCCCGGCCACGACCGCCAAGCGGATGATCGTGCAGGGCTTCTTCGGCGAGGTCCTCGAGCGCATCCCCTTCGAGCAGGCGCGCAAGCTGGTCGAAACGGAGCTGGAGACGCGCCTTGGCTAGGGTGCGCGTCGCGTCGGTTGACGAGGTGCCTGTCGAGTCGCTCAAGGCAGTCAGGGTCGATGACACCGAAATCTGCCTGGCGCACGCAGAAGACGGCAACTTCTACGCGATCAACGACGTTTGCACGCACGAGAACTTTCTGCTGAGCGTGGGCGAGCTGTTCGACCTTCAGGTCGAGTGCCCGCAACACGGGTCACGCTTCAACCTCAAGACGGGCGCGGTGACAGGCCTCCCCGCGGTGATCCCAACCAAGGTTTATCCCGTCACTGTTGAAGGCAACGACGTCTACGTCGAGGTTCCGGACTGATGGCAACGACCTCGCGCACGCACCTCGACGTCGCCGCGATCAGAAAGGATTTTCCGATCCTCGAGACAGGCATCGCCTACCTCGACTCGGCGAACACATCGCAACGGCCGCGCCAGGTGACCGGCGCGATGCTCGAGTACTTCGAGAAGTTCAACTCGAACATCCACCGCGCCGCTTATCACATCGCCGAGGAGGCGACCGAGCGCTACGAGGGCACGCGCGAGAAGGTGCGCGCCTTCATCAACGCGTCATCGACGAAAGAGGTCATCTACACGCGCGGCACGACCGAGGCCATCAACCTCGTCGCCTACTCGTGGGGTCGCAAGAACATCAAGAAGGGCGACCTCATCGTGCTGACCATCCTCGACCACCATTCCAACATCGTGCCGTGGCAGATCCTCGCAGCCGCCAACGGCGCAACCATCGAGTACGTCGACATCGACGAGCGCGGCGAGTTGCGCCTCGACCAGTTCCACGAGCTGCTGAAGCACTCGCCCAAGCTGGTCGCCTTCAGCCAGGTCAGCAACGCGCTGGGAACGATCAATCCGGCGCAGGAGATGGTCGCCGCCGCCAAGGCCGCGGGCGCAACCGTGCTGGTTGACGGTGCACAGGGCGCCCCGCACCAGGGCGTCGACGTGCAGGCGCTCGGCTGCGACTTCTACGCGTTCAGCGGCCACAAGATGCTGGGCCCCACCGGCGCGGGCATCCTCTACGGCCGGCGCGAGCTGCTCGAGGCGATGGACCCGTTCATGTCGGGCGGCGACATGATCAAGACCGTCCGAGTCGAAGGGACCACCTATCACGACCTGCCCTGGAAGTTCGAGGCGGGTACCCAGGCCATCGCCGAGGTCATCGGCCTCGGGGCCGCCGTCGACTACCTGAGCGGTCTGGGCATGGAAGCTGTGCGCGCGCATGAGCGCGAGATCACCGAGTACGCCTACGAGGCGCTGAGCGACATCGAGGGACTCACTCTTTACGGCCCTCCCCCGTCGCGGCGCGCCGGGGTCATCTCGTTCGCGCTCGAGGGCATCCACCCGCACGACCTGGCGACGATCGCGGACCGCGACCAAGTGTGCCTGCGCGCGGGACACCACTGCGCGATGCCGCTGATGACGAGGCTCGGCGTGGCCGCCACCGCTCGCGCTTCCTTCTATGTGTATACGCAGAAGGATGAAGTCGACCGGCTGGTCGGTTCTATCAAAGAGGCCCAGCGCATATTCAAATGACCAGCACCGCCGCCGACGACCAGTTCTACCGCGAGTACATCCTTGACCACTACAAGAACCCGCGCAACTTCGGGCGCCTGGAAAACCCGGACATCAGCCACGAAGAGGACAACCCTCTTTGCGGCGACGTGATCGGGATGGAGTTCCGTGTCAAGGACGGGATTATCGAGGACGTCAAGTTCCACGGGCGCGGCTGCGCGATCTCGCAAGCGGCGGCGTCATTGCTGACGGAGCGGCTGAAGGGCCTTCCTCTGGACGAGGCCAAGAAGATCAACAAGGAAGACGTGCTTGGAGAGTTGGGCATCCAGATCTCGCCCGCGCGCATCAAGTGCGCGCTCTTGTCATTGAAGGTTTTGAAAGTCGGGGCCTACGGGCTGGCCGGCGACGAGGAAGGAGAGTAACGATGAGTCAGGACGAACAGTTCAAGGAGCTCAAGCTCGACGACGTCCGCAAGTTGATGGACGAGGGCGGCTACGACATCGTCGACGTGCGCGAGGACTGGGAGTGGAACAAGGGCCACGTGCCCGGGGCCCGGCACGTGGTGCTGAACTCGGTGCTCGCGAATCCGGCGGCGGCGAAGTTTCGAGACAAGACGATCTTTGTGTGCATGACCGGCGAGCGTTCCTCGGTCGCATCGGAGATGGCTGTCGCGCTCGGAATCAAGGACGTCGTCAACTTCCGCGGCGGCACCAAGGCCTGGAAGGACGCCGGCCTGCCACTGGAGACGCCATGACCGACACCACACCCACTCACACCATCGCTCCGGAGTCGACAGTCAAGCCGGAGGATGTGATCGAGGTGCTGCGCCAGTGCTACGACCCCGAGATTCCGGTCAACATCGTCGACCTGGGGCTGATCTACGACATCGCGATCAAGCCGGAGCGGGTCGACATCAAGATGACGCTGACCGCGCTCGGCTGCCCGATGGCCGCCGAGGTGATGACCGACGTCCGCGACCACCTGCTGACCCTGCCGGGCATCAGCGACGCGGGGGTGGACATCGTTTACGAACCGGTCTGGACCCCGGAGCGCATGTCAGAAGAGGCGCGCTGGGAACTGGGGATGGTCTAGCCCGAAGCGTCGATCAGGCCGGGTCCGGCCAGACATCGGCCACGCTCGTGATGATGGACTCGCTCTCCGCACCCGTTTGCAGGTCATAGATGTAGGTCTTGTCGTTGAGCGGGTGGAATGGCGGGTGCAAGCCACAGATATCGTCTGCTACGCACGCTCGCTCCCCTTCATACCAGATGTATCGCGAAGTCAGGAAGCGCGCATCGGTCCGAGCGCTCTTAAGTTCGCGAACTTGTCTGGTGGTGGTGTCAACGACCCGGATGTGGCCCCAGCCGCTGCGGTCGCGCACTGTGAATACGATCTGAGTTCCGTCCGAGGATCCCTTGGGCTTTACCCACACCACGCCCGGAAGAAATGACGAGACCACTCCATCCTGCCAAACCTCGACTCCCTTGGCGTCTCGAAAGTACAGGCCCCGGCCAGACCACGTCGACATCGTCGCCCCTTGCCCGTCATTGCTCTTGAGCAGATTTCCGGCTGATGACCAGATGCGGAAGACGCTGCCGCTAAAGCCCTCATGCACCAGCGAGATATATGCGCCGTCGGGCGAGTAGGCCAGTTGGGAGTCCAGCCAGTTTGGGAGCGTGCAGCTCGCGACGTATTCGCACCCACCAGCCCCTCCATTCGGCATTGAACCGAGAACCTGATCGTGGCCGGCCTTGAGTTGGTGAATGGTTGTCGTCCCGGAGTAGGGGTCTGTCGAGGTAGAGGTCATAAAGACAACGGCCGTCCCGTCGGGACTCCAGGTTCCGGCACCGCCGTGCTTGACGACGAGGGTCTTCGGGGAGCCGCTGAGGGGCATGCGGAAGAGTCCGGTGTCGTTGGCGTACGAGATTTCTGTCCCGCTAACAAACACCGGACCGGATATCGCGCCCAGGTTGCTCAGGGTTTTGGGGTGGTTGATGTCGGTGAGGTCGCGGACAACGTATGAGCTGCTGCGGCGAAGCGTGACCAGGGCCAGACACCGGTTCGAGGGAGGCGGGCAGGGGCTCGACGCCGGTGTAGGGCTCGCGGTCGGAGATGCGAGCGCAGAGGGGGAAGGAGACGGCGCAGTCGCCACTGTCGGTGAGGTACCGCAGGCGGATGCCAGCAGCGCGGTCACGGCCAGAAATCGGATCCAATCGCTGGTCTTCATCTTCCTACAGCGGTAACGGTCGGGGGGTGGATTAGTTATGAGTAGCGACCCCCTCTTGCAGCGAATTGGCGGCACGGACGGTGCTCCCTATCGCGGTCGCTGATCGGGCGTCCCTACACTTAGATCTCGTGCCTGACTTCAGCCCTGGGCTGGAAGGGGTCGTCGCCGCCGAAACCTCGATCAGCGAGGTTGATGGCGCCAACGGCCGCCTCATCTACCGGGGTGGATACCTCATCGAAGACCTGGCGCCGGTCGCTACCTTCGAGGAGGCCGCCTACCTCCTGTGGCACGGCGAGCTGCCCACCGTGGCACAGCTCGACGCCTTGAAGCACCAGATGGCCGCCTGCCGCACCCTCACCAAACACGCGCAGCGCACGCTCGAGTCCGCGGACCCCGAGACCAATCCAATGGACATCCTGCGCACTGTCGTCTCGGCGCAGGGCTCGACCAAGCTGCCGACCAAGCCCACCCACGACGAAGCCGTTGCGCTCACCGCGATCTTTCCTACGATCGTTGCCGCCGCCTGGCGCAGGAGCCAGGGCCACGACATCGTCAAGCCGCGAGCCAACCTCGGCCACGCCGCCAACCTGCTGTGGATGATGGACGGCAAAGAGCCGGCCGCCGACCGCACGCGATGGCTCGAGATGTACCTGGTGCTGCTGGCCGACCACGGCCTCAACGCATCCACCTTCGCGGCCCGGGTCATCGCGTCGACCGGCAGCGACCTCTGCTCATCTGTGGTTGGCGCCATCGGAGCACTCAAGGGACCCGCGCATGGAGGCGCGACGTTCGCCGCTCGCACCATGCTCGACAAGATCGGGTCCGCCGAGGTCGCAGAGAAATGGCTCACGGATGCGCATGCGCGCAAAGAGCGCTTCGCCGGCTTCGGACACCGCGTCTACAGGACCTACGATCCCCGCGCCAAGATCCTGAAGGAGCTTGCCGCCACGGCCGCACCCGAGATGCATCGCAAGGCAGACCGGACCGAAGAGGTGGCGCTGCGAATCCTCCACGAGGCCCACCCGGAGCGCCCCAACGCCACCAATGTCGACTTCTGGGCATCGGTCGTCCTCACCGGTATCGGCATTCCGAAAGCTCTCTTCACGTGCATCTTCGCCACCTCGCGCGTCGCCGGCTGGACGGCCCACGTCCTCGAATCGATGGAGGACCTTCGCATCATCCGTCCGGCATCGGTGTGGACTGGGCCCGAGCCCGGCAAGAAACCGCTGCCCCTGGCAAACCGATGAGCGCCGAGTACGTCCCCGGCCTCGAAGGCATCATCGCCGCGCGCACCGAGATCAGCCTCGTCGACGGAGCCAACGGCCGCCTTGTCTATCGCGGGTACGTCATCGCGGATCTCGCGGAAGAGATGTCGTTCGAGGAGGTGGCGT
>DATCPW010000033.1:0-22352 GCA_036569865.1 Candidatus Dormiibacterota bacterium | reverse complement strand
TACGAACAAAAAGGCAGCCAGGCCGCCGACGAGCGCGAGGGCGAGGACCAGGTTGACGTCGACCTGCTTGAGCACCGTGCCGCTGAAGGCGAAGAACGCGCCGAGGGGAAACAGCAGCCAGCTGGGCGCGCGCGAGCCCATACCATCCGACAGGTTTCGAAACTCCCAGAGGGCCAGCCCGGCCAGCACGATGACCAGCGCGTACGCGCCGTAGATGCCGATGTAGACCGCGCCGATGACGATCGCGAGGATCACGAAAGCGCTCAGGATCCGGATGAGGAGCGGGCTGGGTTTCCAGCCGGTTGGAAAGAGCCGGCTTTCGGTGGTCATCGGGCCGCCCGAACCTTTTCGGCCTCGCCATCTTCAGGACGGCCGCCGAAGTTCCGCACCCGTGAGCCATAGTCGGCGATTGCGGCTTTGAGGTCTGGGACGTCAAAGTCCGGCCAAAGAGTTTCACTCACCAACATCTCCGAGTACGCGGATTGCCAGAGGAGGAAGTTGCTTACACGCCTCTCGCCGGCAGTACGGATGATCAGGTCCGGCTCGGGGAGGTCGGGGACGTAGAGGCGCGAGGTGATCGCCGTCTCATCCACATCGCTTGCCTTCACCCCATCCTCGATCAGCCGGCGCACAGCATCGACGATCTCGGCCCGCCCGCCGTAGTTGAGGCACACGTTGAGCACGCCGCCTGTGTTCCTCTCCGTGCGGTGCATCGCCTCGTCGATGCGCTCCCGCATCTTTGAGGACAGCTCGTCGCGCCGGCCGCTCACCACGATTCGCACGCCGCGCCTGTGCATCTCGTCGATCTCGCGCTGCATCGTCTCGTGGAAGAGCCTCATAAGCGCCCGCACCTCGGCGCGGGGACGTGACCAGTTCTCGGTCGAGAAGGCATACACGGAGAGCACCTTGACGCCGAGGTCCTCACAGCCCTGGAGAACCCTCTTGATGGCGCGGACCCCCGCCCGGTGTCCAAAGCTCGCGGGATGGCCGCGGCGCCGGGCCCAACGCCCGTTCCCATCCATGATGATCCCGATGTGATTTGGAACTGCAGGGTCCAAGGGCCTTACAGCGTACCTACGAGGCGTCCGGGATGACGCCTAGACTTCCATCACCTCGGCTTCTTTTCTTGCCGCGATCGCGTCGACTTTCTCGATGTTTGACTCAGTCACCTTCTGCAGCCTCGCATGGCCACGTTTCGACTCGTCCTCGGCGATACCGCCCTCTTTGGTCATCTGGTCCACGCGGTGGATCTCGTCGCGGCGGATGTTGCGGATCGCGACCCGTGCCTCCTCCGCCTTCTGCTTGACAAGTTTTACAAACTCCTTGCGGCGCTCCTCGGTGAGCGGCGGGATCGGCACCCTGATGACCTGGCCGTCGCTCGCGGGGTTGAGACCCTGGTCGCCTGTTCGCAACGCCTTCTCGATCGCGCCGATCTGACTCTTGTCGTAGACCTGCACGATCAGCAGCCGCGCTTCTGGGGCGCTTATCTGAGCGAGCTGGTTCAACGGGGTCGGCGTGCCGTAGTAGGGCACCATGATCTTGTCGATGAGGGCGGGGTTCGCACGCCCTGTGCGGATCGTCTGCAGGTCGGCCCCTAAGTGGTCGACGGACTTGCTCATCTTCGACTCGGCGTCGCGAAGGATTGGGTCGATCACTGCCGCGATGCTCCTACTAACGTGCCGATCTCCTCGCCGAGGATGACGCGCTCGATGTTGCCCGGGATCAACAGGTTGAACACCAGGATCGGTACGTCATTGTCCATGCACAGCGTGACAGCGGTGTTGTCCATCACCTCGATGCCGCGGTTGAGCACCTCGAGATAGTCGAGATGGTCGAGCTTGACCGCGGTGGGGTCGAGCTTGGGATCGGCCGTATAGACGCCATCGACCTTGGTCGCCTTGAGGATGATGTCCGCCTCGATCTCGACGGCGCGGAGCGCTGCGGTGGTGTCGGTGGTGAAGTAAGGATTTCCTGTGCCGGCGGCCAGGATCACGACCCTGCCCTTCTCCAGGTGACGCACGGCGCGGCGGCGGATGTAGGGCTCCGCCACCTGTGGCATCTGGATCGCAGTCATCGTGCGTGCAGGTATGCCGATGCGCTCGAGGGCGTCCTGCAGCGCCAGCGCGTTGATCACCGTGGCCAGCATGCCCATGTAGTCGCCGGTGGCGCGGTCGAATCCGAGCTCGCTCGCGGCCATGCCTCGGAAGATGTTGCCGCCACCGACCACGAGCGCGATCTGCACGCCCATCTCGTGTACCCGCTTCACCTGCCCGGCGATGGCCTGGACCACGGAAAGGTCGATGCCGTAGTCACGGGCGCCGCCGAGTGCCTCGCCGCTCAACTTGAGCAAAACGCGGTTGTACTTCGGCGAACGGGCCCCCATCTCGCTCAATGCGTCGCTGGTCACGCCTCCCTGACGTTGAATCGGGCGAATCTGCGCACGACGATGTTCTCCTGCAGCTTGGAGATGTTCTCGGCGATCAGATCTTGAATGGTGGTCTTCGGGTCCCGCCAGTGCGGCTGCTCCAACAGGCAGTTCTCCTTGATGAAGTTCTCGACCTGGCCTTCGACGATCTTCGGGATGACCTGCTCGGGCTTCCCGTCCTGCTGAGCCTTCGCTTCGAACACAGCCCTCTCGGCCACAAGCACCTCGTCAGGCACCTCATCGCGTGAGACCCATCGCGGGCTCGTCGCCGCAATCTGGAGGGCGAGCTCCTTCGCCAGCTTGCGGAAGTCCTCGCCCTTCGCGACGAAGTCCGTCTCGCAGTCGACCTCGACCAGGACGCCGACCTGGGGCGGAAAGTCGTTGCCCAGCTTGTGCAGGTAAGCCTCGACCACGCCCTGGCCGGTGGCGCGCCCCGCCTTCTTTACTGCTTTTGCGATGCCCTTTTCGCGCAGGATCGTGAAAGCTTTTTCAAGTTCGCCATCGGCCTCCTCGAGCGCGTTCTTGCAATCGAGCATGCCCGCGCCGGACATCTCACGGAGCTTCTTGACGAGCTCCATCGAAACCTTGGCCACTAGCGAGCCTCCTCGTCGTCAACGGTCCGGCCGCTGAACTCCTCCTCGGAGACAGTCGGCAAGAAATCGTCCTCGTCCTCGAGGTACTCCTCGATCTCCTCGTACCGCGGCGTCTCGAGGAACTCGCGCTCCTCCACCTCGGGCAGGATCTCGCCGCGCGCCTGCGCCTCCTGGCGGCCCTCCTGGCATGCGTCGGCGATCTTGGCCGTAAGCAATTTCACCGCCCGGATCGCGTCGTCGTTGCCGGGGATTACGTAAGTTATTAGATCGGGGTCGCAGTTGGAGTCGGTGATCGCCACCACCGGGATCTTCAGCCGGTTGGCCTCAGTGACCGCGATGTGCTCCTTGCGCGGGTCCACCACGTACATGGCGCCGGGGAGGCGCTTCATGTCCGCGATGCCGTCGAAGTGGAACATCAAGCGGTCGAGCTCGTCCGTGAGGCGCTTGGCCTCCTTCTTCGACATCGTCTCGAACTGCCCTTCCTGCTGCATCTTTCGCAGCTCCTGCAGCCGCTCGATCCTCTTCTTCACGGTGCTGAAATTGGTGAGCATCCCGCCCATCCAGCGGCGGTTGACGAAGTACATGCCGCACCGCGCGGCCTCTGTCTGGATGGTCTCCTGGGCCTGCTTCTTGGTGCCGACGAAAAGGACAGGCCGGCCGCTGGCGGCCACGCTTCTGGTGAAGTCCCACGCTTCGTCCAGGAGCCGCACCGTCTTCTGCAGGTCGATGATGTGGATGCCGTTGCGCGCCGTGAAGATATAGGCCCGCATCTTGGGGTTCCAGCGGCTGGTCTGATGTCCGAAGTGGACACCTGCCTCGAGCAGCTGTTTCAACGTCACTTGAGCCACGTTCGATTGCCTCCCTGTTGAACTTCCGCCCGGTTCCGGCCTTCTCGCGAAGGACAGGGGTCATGCCCCGGGCGTGCTAACTCAGTCGAGTGGACTGGCTAAGACATCATACCCGTCACAGTCCGCCGGGAAACCGGCCGGCGCACAGGCCGCTGGCCGGTAGAGCGGTGACTGTAGAGGCGACCGTCGCTGTCGTCGCCGTGCTGGAAGGGAACGCGATTACCGCGTCAGGCGCCAGGAGGTGGTCCTCATCGATCCACAGGCAGGCTGAGTGGCCGGCCACCGCCGACCCCCCACCGGTCCCCAGGACGACGATCCGCGTCGACGGCGCCGGCGCACCGATGCCCAGCCCTGGCGTCAGGAAGATGCTCCGGCCCGATGGTGACAGGCCGGACTGGAACTCCGAGCCCTGGGCGGTGGCGCTGCCGGTGAGGCTCCCGGCCCAGTCGTACCGGCTGGCCTGTTTCGTGCTCAGGTCGATGCACGCCACTCCAGCCGGCGAGGGCCAGTAGCTCGGGATGCACGGGTTGCCGATCTTGGCCACACGAACCGCGGTTGCCGCGTTGGCGACGTGCCACTCGATGGGCACCAGTCCGGCGGGCTCAAACGTGCAGGGCGGAAAGACCGCAAGCGTCAGCAGTGTGTTGTGCCAGCCCATGGGCCACAGCGTTGTCGCGTTCTTGAACTTGGGCACGGTGTTCGTGAAGATCACCGAGTGGTTGGTATGGCCGGTCAGGTCTTCGACGTAGAGAGAGAGCTTGATGGTGGTCGATGGGGAAAGGTCTTCGACCAGGACCGCAATGCGTGAGTCGTCCGGGCTGACCGAGAAGAAGCTGACCTTCGTGGCGCTGCCGGGAACCGTCGTCACATTTCCCGTCTGGCCATCGGGGGTCAGGAACTTGATCTTCGTGTTGCCGTCGCGGTAGTAGACCTTGTTGTCGCTGGCGCTCACGGGCGGCTGCAGCACGGCGCCCGTGCCCTGCCCACAGGTGTGGACCGAAGGTGCGGCGACTGTGGCGTGGGCGGCAATGGTGCCGGTGGGCGTGATCATCTCGAGTGTCCCAGCCGTGAGGAGAAGGCCGTAGCTCGTGACAGCCGGGCTGCCGGAAGGCGAGGCCGAGGGATTCGCAGTTGTGCCGGCTGACGCAGCTGGGCTTGGACTGTGCCCTGTGTTCCCGCCACAGGAAAGCGTTAATAGCGTGATCGCCGCCAGCGCTGCCATCGATCGCATCGGTGGCATCACTGTAAAGCGAAGCCTCTCTAGGCTTCGACTCCCTTCTTGGCGCGCTTCGGGCCCGGACACGCCGGGTAGTCCGAGCAGGACTTGAACATGCCGTAGCGGCCGCGCCGCTCGACCATGGGCTTGCCACAGACGGGGCAGGGCTCGTCCAGCAGCTTGGGTCCCTGCCCTGGCTTGCCGTCCTTGCCGATGTTCGCCCGGTACTTGCACTCGGGGTAGCGCGAGCACGCCACGAATGGGCCGTACCGGCCCGTTCGCTCGACGACGTTGCCCTCGCCGCACATCGGGCACTTCTCGCCGGTGAGCTTCTCGGCCTGGGCCGCGTCCTTCTTTATGTATTTACAGTCGGGATAGCCCGAGCAACCGACAAACTCCCCAAAGCGACCGGTGCGCAGCTGCAGCGGCTTGCCGCAGGTGGGGCACGCTTCGTCCAACAGCTTTGGCTCAGGCAGCTCGCCATTGGGCGTGAGGGCGCGGCGGTACTTGCACTTCGGGTACCGCGAGCATCCAAGGAACGGACCGTAACGACTGGCCTTGTTAACAAGGTGCCCTTCCTTGCACAGCGGACACACCTCGTCGGTGTCGGAAGGCATGGCTTCCTCGGCCTCCGTGAGCATCTTCTGCAGCGGCCCATAGAAGTCGCTGACCACCGGCACCCATTCCTGGTTGCCGCTCTCGACCTCATCGAGTCGCTTCTCCAGCGTCGCCGTGTAGTCGTCGTCGGAGATGACCTTGAAGTGCTCGACCATGATCGTATTCACAGCCTCGCCAATCCGCGTCGGGTGCAAGCGGCGCTCCTTGATCTCGACGTACCCGTGGTCCTTGATCGTCTCGACGATCGGGGCATAGGTCGACGGCCGCCCGATGCCCCGCTGCTCCAGCTCCTTGATCAGCGTCGCCTCCGAGTAGCGAGGAGGCGGCTGGGTGAAGTGCTGCTCCGGCTTCAGGCCGTGGTAGTCGAGGCTCTCGCCCTCCGCCATCTGAGGCAGGTCGGGCTCTTCCTTCTCGTCGCGCTCCCAGACCTTGTAGAAGCCGTCGAAAGCGAGGACTGAGCCCGTGACACGGAACACGTAATCCCCACCCTCGATCTCCACCTGGGTCTGGTCATAGACCGCGGGCGACATCCGGCTGGCCACGAAGCGGCGCCAGATGAGGTCGTAAAGCTTCAGCTGGTCCGCGCTGAGGTACTGGCGGACGGATTCGGGGGTGCGGTTGACGTCAGTCGGCCTGATTCCCTCATGCGCATCCTGAGCACCGGGGCTCACCTTGCCGGTCCTCGGGCCTCCGATGTACTTGTCGCCGTGCTTCTCCTTGATCCAGCCCTTGACCTTGGCCTCGGCTTCAGGCGAGATTCGAGTCGAGTCGGTACGCATATAGGTGATGAGACCCGTCGACCCCTCGTCTCCGAGCTCGATGCCTTCATAGAGGTCCTGAGCCACGCGCATGGTGCGGCGCGGCGCAAAGCGCCGGCGGCTCGAAGCATCCTGTTGCAACGTCGAGGTGATGTACGGCAAGTAGGAGCTCTTGGTGCGGCGCTTCTTCTCGACGCCGATGACCTTGTAGCTGGCGCCCTCGAGCTTGTGCACGATCTCCTCGGCCTCGGCCTCGGTCCGGACCACGAGCTTGGTGTCGGCTTTGGTGGTCTCCGCCTCGCCGTTGCCGTCGCCGTTGGCGTCAGCGTCGGCCGGCTCGCTGCGGAGGCGGTTGAGCCTGGCAAAGAAGTGCTGCTCGGCCTTCTGTTTGGCGAGCTCGACGTCGATCGTCCACGACTCGACGGGGACGAACTTTCGGATCTCCTCCTCGCGGTCGACGACCAAGCGCAGCGCTACCGACGAGACCCGGCCCGCTCCGATCCCCTTCTGCACCTTGCTCCAGAGGAAAGGACTCAACCGGTACCCGACCAGGCGGTCGACCACCCGGCGTGCCTGCTGGGCGTTGACCAGGCGCATGTCAATCTCACGGGGGGATTCGAGTGCCCTACGCACTGCCTCGGCCGTGATCTCGTGGAACTCGATCCGCTTGGGAGAGCGCAGCTTGAGCACCTCTGACAGGTGCCAGGCGATCGCCTCCCCTTCCCGATCGGGGTCGGAGGCGAGGATCACCTCTCTATCGTTCTTGGAGGCGGTACGGAGCTCGCCGATGGTCTTCTTACGGCTCTCGACCACCTCGTAATGGGGTTTGAAGCCGGCGTCCACGTCCACCGCCAGCTCGTTTCCGGGCAGGTCGCGGACGTGGCCCATCGAGGCAAGAACGTCGAAACGGTCACCCAAAAACCGCTTCAGAGTCCTCGCCTTGGCGGGCGACTCGACGATGATCAAACCTTCTGGCACTTCGCTCCTCTATATACCCAGCCGGCCCTGTTTCTTCCCCGACAGGCTTCTGGGCGGGCAATCCTACGCTCGTTCTTTGCCGCGGCGCAATGCCCGTACATAGCCCGCCTCATGACGGCGCACAGCGCCGTCCAGCTCCAGGGCGGTCAGCCGCCCAAGCACCTCGGACACCGGGAGCTGCAGCTTTCGGGCTATGTCGGCGGCGCTCAAGGCCAGCACATCGGACAGGTGCGCGACTATCCCGTCGCGCTCTGGCCGGAGGGCAAATCGCAGCCGTTCGGGGGGCAGCAAGGGGTCGTCCAGGACCTCCCCGCCCAAGCCAATTACGGCCAGGACATCGCGAGCGTTCTGAACCAGCCCGGCTCCGTCCCTGAGCAGCCCATGTGTACCCACCGAGAGCGGCGAGAAAACGCTCCCGGGCACCGCCATCACCTCTTTATGCAGGTGCAGCGCGGCTTCCGCGGTGATCAACGCGCCTGAGCCCTCGCCCGCCTCGACCACCACCACGGCGTCCGAAATGGCGGCCATCGTCCAGTTACGCGCGGGGAAGTTCTGGCGGCGAGGGATGGTGCCGTCCGGGAACTGGCTCACCAGCGCGCCGCCCGCCGCGAGGATCTCCTCCGCGAGGCGGCTGTGGGCCGCGGGGTAGACGACGTCCACGCCCGTGCCCATGACGGCGACCGTGATACCGCCCCCGTTGAGGGCGCCCCGGTGGGCGGCAGCGTCGATGCCGAGGGCAAGGCCACTGACGACGACCACGCCTGCGCGCGCGAGGTCCGTGCCGAGCTGTTCGGCGACGGCCTCGCCGTAAGGGGAGGGCCTGCGGGAGCCGACTATTGCGACGCGCGGCCCTTCGGGAGGGGGCCAGCGGCCGCGTGCGCGAAGGTCGGTTAGATCAAGCTGCGACATCGTTGAGCCGGTAGCCGAGCGCCTCGAGGATGTGGCGCTCGGCGATTTGATCGGACCCGTCGAGGTCGGCTGACGTGCGCGCCACGCGCCAGGCTCGGTGAAAGCCACGAGCGGTCAGGCCGCGCTGCTCAGCCCACCGCTCGAGGGTTTGGCGCGAGGGGGCGTCGAGGGCGGCCATCTGGCGCAGGCGTGCCGGTTTCAGCTGGGCGTTGAGACAACCCTGGCGATCGAGCTGGCGGCGCCTGGAGGCCACGACACGCTCCCTGACCGGGGCCGAGGCCTCGCCTCTCGGTTCAGATGCCAGGGCCTCCAGCGGCACGCGCCGCACACCGACCTTCAGGTCGATCCGGTCGAGGAGCGGGCCCGAAAGCCTTCGCTGGTAGGCGTCGACCATCGCGGGCGTGCAGCGGCAGGCCCGGCGTCCGTCGCCGGCCCACCCGCAGGGGCATGGATTGGTGGCGGCCACGAGCGTGAAGCGAGCGGGGTAGGTCACCGACCCGCCCGACCGCGTGATCGCCACGCGCCCGATCTCCAACGGTTGGCGGAGCGCCTGCAGCACGTTCGCCTGAAACTCGGCCAGCTCATCCAGAAACAAAACCCCCTGGTGCGCCCTGGAGATCTCGCCCGGCTGCGCGAGGCCCGCGCCGCCGCCGATCAGACCCGCCATGGACACGCCGTGATGCGGGGCGCGGAAAGGGCGCGACCAATCGAGCGGCTTTGTCGCCGAGAGGTCGCCCAGTAGGCTCCGCACCTGCGCCACCTCGAGCGCCTCCGCCAGCTCCAGGGGCGGGAGGATGCTGGGGAGGCAGCGGGCGAGCATGGTCTTGCCGGCGCCGGGCGGCCCGCTAAGTAAAAGATGGTGACCTCCAGCGGCAGCGACCTCGAGGGCGCGGCGCGCCTCCTCCTGACCGTGCACCTCATTGAGATCGTGGTCGGCCAAGTCCGCGTCGCCAGTCATAGAGGGTTGCGTCGGAGGCTGGGCTTGGATTGGCTGCTCGTGCGTGATGTGTGCGATGACAGCAGCGAGGTTCGTGCAGGGAATCACCTCGAGCCCATCGATCAGTGCGGCTTCCATTGCGTCGGTTGCGGGCACGAAGACTCGCTCGAAACCATGCCGGCGGAGCCAACGCGCAGCAACCAGCACTCCGTCGACATGGCACACAGCGCCGTCAAGGGCGAGCTCGCCAAGGAATGCGGAGCGAGGCGGCGCGGCCCGACGCATCATCGCCAGGGCGACGGCGACCGCCATTGGTAGATCCAGGCCAGAGCCTTCCTTACGAAGCTCCGCCGGGGCCAGGTTGACGGTGAGCCTTTGACGGGGAAACTCCAGGCCGCTGTTTCTGATCGCCGACCGAACGCGCTCGCGCGCTTCTTTTACGGATGTCGCTGCCAGGCCGACGATGTTGAAGACAACCGAGCCGGTGGATGCGTCGGCCTGCACCTCGACGCGGCGTGCCTCGAGCCCGACAAGCACGCAGGAGTCGACCGAGGCGAGCACCGAGCGGACGTTAGATGGAAGGAGGAGCCGCCACAGCCCTGGTTGTTAAGGCGGCACCGCCTCGATAAGGCAAGGATGGATTGCCACGATTTCGCCAACCTCGGTGATGACCAGCTGCCAGCCTTCTTCATGGACCATGCGGTGATGACGCCGGCAGAGCAGCACCAGGTTGTCCATAACCGTCTCGCCACCATCGGCCCAATGCTTGATGTGGTGCGCGTCGGTCCAGTCGGCCGGCCTATCGCATCCTGGGAACCGGCAGCCTTTGTCCCTCACCACCAGTGCTTTGCGCTGCGACCCGCTTATCAATCGAGTTGTCTGGTCAGCGCGGGGCTGGTTCGACTCGGAGCCGAGGAATATCGGCGTGACCGCGGCGTCACACGCCAGCCGCCTAGCCGTCTCGGCCGGAATCGGTTGCGCCCACTCAAGGTCAGCCGCCGGCGAGCCAGGCTGATTGGCCAGAGTCGCCATCGAAACGGTTACCGCCAGGTGCGGACGCTGTCCACCCACCTCGGGCAGGGTTCCGCTATCAAGCTTCTGGTGCGCCAACTCGACCAATGAGTCAGCGCGTCGCTGCCTGGGCGTGCGTTTGTCATCCGGCGTCGGCGGTCCACTCAGCGCATTGAGTGCTGTCTGAAGAGTGGCCCCACCTTCTGCATCGAGACGTCCATTGAGATAGAAGACGCCATCGAGTGTCTGGCTCAGAGAAAGGAAGCGCCGCTCATGAGACTCGTTGGCTTCTTCGCGAACCGAGTCGGGGTCCATGAAGTGCCGCAGCTTGATAGCGACCACGTGCAGTCGAGCGAGATCCAGCTCCTTCGCCGCGGCGACCAAAATCGTCTCGGCGTTGGACTCCATCTTCCCGCCAAGTTTCTCCGCAGTCCGGGCGATCATCGCCGCGTGGGCATAGCTGAAGTCGCCATCGGCGAATGCTTCAGTGGCTTGAGGTAGACGCTCCAGCTCCCGCGAGACAGCGACGCGGTCGGCAGCGGCCGAAGGTGAGAAGTTGCACTTCCAGCGCAGCCAGGCCTTGGCGGTGAGGGCGGCGGTGGCAGCGTAACCGCCACCTTTGTCGAATCGGCGCAGGCGGCGTGTGCACTCCGCCTCGCAGCCATTGATGTGCCGTCGCAGCTCCTGAATGTCATCCCCCATCAAGGCCGCGGGGACTGCCTCGAGCTCCTCCTCGCGCAGGCGCTGGAGGCCCTGGCTCATGTCTTGAAAGGGGGTCTGGTCGGGACTAGGTTGGTGCCCGAAATCCGCACTAGAACGCATGTTCGTATTTTACCGAGTTCGTATTCAAAATCAATATAAAATTTGCGTCTTAACAGGTAAGTTTTGGCTCATAACCAGCCGGGCGCGGTGCCTTCTCCCGTCTCTGATGAGAGGCTGCCAGACCGACTCCGCCGCCTTCTTCCCAGCAACCGTCACCACGCGGCAGTACCCGCGGGCGTGGTGTCAACTACCAGGCCTGACCGCCGCGCCCTTAACAGGCAGGGTTGGAGCGGGGCAGGATCGCCTTTAAAGTGCGGGCTAGGAGCGTGTGTTGAGGGGGAGGGCGACACACTCGCGGAGGTGGGAGGGCCCGCGGTGGGCTTTTTGGACCTTCGGCCTTACCTCTCCTCCAGGAACTCCGCCACCTCCCGCTCGAACTCTTCCGGTTGTTCGATGAAGATCATGTGGCCCGAGTCCCCCACGATCACCTTCTTCGCCCCCTTGATCCCCGCTGCAATCTCCTGGGCGCACACGGGCCCGCAGATGAAATCCTCCTCACCCGTGATGACGAGGGTCGGTGCAGTGATCGCCCCCAGCTCTCCCCGAAGGTCGAACTTCTCAACGATCTCCTCGTTGAAGAGCTTCAGTGCGTCGGCATTGGGCGTCTCCGCCTTGAGCGTGTCAACGTAGCCCGCCTCGGCCGCGCCATAGTGCGCGAAGTACAGCGGCTGCTCCCGAAAGACCAGCTCTGCCATCTCCTCATCGCTCGAAAACTTGCCCTCCTGCTCCGCCTCGAGCGCCGCCAACGCGTCCGGGTACCAAGGCTGCCCCGACCTCTTGTCCATCCCCTCCCGCATCGCCTCCTGCTGCGGCTCCGCAAACCGCGCGAGCGTCGATGCCAGCACAAGCTTCTCGACTTTCTCCGGGTGACGGGCGGCGTACGCGATCGCCACCACCCCACCGTGCGAAAACCCCAACAGCATCAACCTCTCGAGCCCCAGGTGCACCCTCAGCTCCTCGACATCAGACACGTAATCCTCGATCTGGTACGCCCTCGGGTCCATCGGCCTCCCCGAGTTCCCGGTCCCTCGCGGGTTGAACAGCACCAGCGTGAACCTCTCCCACAAACCGGCCAGGTCGCCGAAGTACAACGACGAGAATCCAGGTCCCCCGGGGTGGCACACCAGCACCGGCCCGCTCCCCATCTTGTGGTAGCCCAGCGTTCGCCCATCCGCGGTTCTCATGCTCATGCCAGCCTCGGCTCCGGCCTCCACCGCCCACCCTCCTCCAGGTACCCCGCGGGCCGGTCCGGCTCATGGCTCAGCACCAGCAGCCACCGGTGCCGCTCCGCCTCCTCGAACAGCCGCGCCTTCTGCTCCAGCACGCGCAGCGGGTCGAGGTCCGCGGCCATGGTCCACGGCACCCTCAGGTGAGGCGTCTGGCACACCAGGTCCCCCGTCACCGCGCACGCGAGCTCCCCCGACCTGAACAAGATGACCTGGCTCCCCGGCGTGTGCCCCCCAACGAGACGCACATGCACACCAGGCAGCACCTCCGTGTCGCCGTCCAGCAGCTCCACCGCCCGATGCCCATCAGCCAGGGGCGTGAAGTCCTCGTGGTAGTAAGCCGACTCGCTCCGCTGGTCCGGATGCAGCGCGAAATCCCACTCGCTCTCCTGGATGAAATGGCGCGCCTTCTTGAAAGTCAGCTCGAGTCCTCCCCTCTCATCGCGCCGCGTCAGGCCCCCCGCATGGTCCCAATGCAGGTGCGTGGTGATGACCGCATCCACCTCATCCGGCGTGATCCCCACGCGCCGCAACGATTGCAGCAAACCCTCGGGCTCGCGCAGCGCAACCTGCCTCGCCCTCTTCTCACTGAGCTTTGTGCCGATGCCCGTCTCGCACACGACGACCCGGCCGTTTATCCGCGCGATGAGGCCGACGCACGCCATGTCGATCATGTTGTTTCCGTCGGCAGGCCTCTTCTTCTCCCACATGACCTTGGGTACGACACCGAACATCAAGCCTCCATCGGCCTTCCAGTGACCCGCGATGAGGAGGTGTAGCTCTAGGTCGCCCAGCTGCATGACGACTAATATGCTGCTCGAATGCCCGCCGCGGCGATCCAAACGTCGAAACTCTCCAAGGATTACGGGCTCGGGCACGGACTCTTCGACCTCGACTTGACCGTCGCGCCCCAAGAAGTCTTCGGCTTCCTGGGACCCAACGGGGCCGGCAAGAGCACCACCATCCGCTGCCTCATGGGCATGATCCGGCCTACCTTCGGATCCGCGCACATCTTTGGTCTCGACTGCCTGCGCGACTCCGTGGAGGTCAAGCGCAAGGTCGGCTACATGCCCGGTGACATGCCGCAGTTCGGCAGCCTGCGCGGCAGAGAGGTCGTCGCTTACCTCGGCGGGATGCGAGGCACGATCGACACCGCTCTCGCCCACAAAATTGCCGAACGCTTCGACCTCGACATGGGCCGCCGCTTCCGCGAGTACTCGAGCGGCAACAAGAAGAAGCTCGGCATCGTCCTCGCCTTCATGCACAAACCCCAATTGCTCATCCTCGACGAACCCACCGGCGGCCTCGACCCGCTCAACCAGCAGGAGTTCTATCGCCTCGTCAACGAGACACGTGACGCCGGCGCCACGATCTTTCTTTCCTCTCACATCCTGTCCGAGGTCGAGCACGCCTGCGATCGCGTGGGCATCATCCGGTCGGGCCGGCTGGTCAAAGTCGCCGAGCTGGACGAGATTCACAACATCCGCCTGCACCGGCTCGAGCTGGAGTTCGCGCCCGGCACAGATGTGCCGGAGGCAGCTATCCGTTCGGCAGATGGTGTCGAGGATGTCATCGTCGAAGACAACAAGGTGACTTGCACGGTTAAAGGACCGTTCGATCCTTTGCTCAAAGTATTGCAAGGCGCGACCGTGACCAACCTCGTCAGCCACGAGCCCAGCCTCGAAGAGCTCTTCCTCACCTACTACCGACCTGAAGCGCCAAGCGAAGCACTGGCTCGATGACCGCGATCCGGCTGGCCCTGCGGCTGGGGCAGTGGGGCTTGATCGGCTTCGCCGTCGTCGCATTCGTCTTCACCTTCATCAACGCGGTCGGCTTCTACGCGGTGGCCGGCCACACCCAGGCCGAACGCGAGGCATTCGCGAAGTCGTTCTCGCAGATCGCGGCCCAGCTGACAATCCTGCTGCCCCCCGCGACGAGGCTGGACACCGTCGGCGGCTACACGCAGTACCGCGCCTACGGATCACTCGTCATCATGTTTTCGATCTGGGCGCTCGCCTCCGCCAGCGGAGCCGCGCGCGGCAACGAGGAGCGCGGCCTCGTGGATGTGGTCGTGGCAACAGGGCTCTCTCGCGTGCGGATCGTCGCAGCGCAAGTGGCAGCTTTCGCGATCGCCAGCTTCGTCGCATCCCTGGCCTCGGGCGCCGGCCTGATGGTCGGAGCCATCGCCGGTCAGGAGTCGTTTCCGGTCGGACCCGCGATCGAGGCCGCGCTGGTGCTGACGGCGGTCGCCGTCGCCTGCTACTCGTTGGTGTTCCTGGTCGCCCAGCTCGTGGCGCCGAGGATGGCGACAGGAATCGCGGGCGCGGTGCTCCTCGCCCTCTTCTTGCTCAACAGCCTCAGCCGCACCTTCGACTCCCTGCACACGCTTCGCTGGCTCTCACCCTTTCGCTATTACGAGCTGAGCAGACCATTGCCGCCCGGCGGCAATTTCGATGTCACCGCCACGCTGGTCCTCTTCGGCATCGCCCTCGTGGCCGGCGGCCTCGCGGTGCTGGCGTTCCAGCAGCGCGATCTCGGATCCGCGCTGTTTGCGCTCCGACCGCCGGCGCGCCCCCCGACTTATGAGCCGTCGAGCACGCTGGTCTGGCGCGTTCCCATCGCCCGAGACCTGTATGACCGGCGGGTCGGCCTCGCGACCTGGGCGATAGGAGTGGCAGCGATAGCTGCCTTGTTCGTCGTCCTTACCAAAGCCATCGTGCAGCCCCTGTTGGCGATCCCCGGCCTCGCCACCTACTTTGCGGCGATCCTGCACGGTCCGATTTACCAATCGTTCCTTTCGTCCCTCTGGTTCGGGGTAGCGCAACTCTTGATCGCTGGGTTCGCCATCACCCAGGTCGGGCGCTGGTCGGCGGAGGACACCGACGGCCGCCTCGAGCTGATCCTCAGCAACCCCATGTCTCGAACGCGGGTGGTCACCGAGCGCGCCTTTGTGCTGGCGCTGGGCACCTTGATCATCGCGGCAGTGAGCGGGGCGGCGGTGGGCGTCGAGTCGCACTATCAGTCGATCGACCTCGACGGCGGTCGCCTGGCCGAAGCCTCCCTGATGTTGGTTCCCGTGGCTCTTGTGTTTGCGGCGATCGGCGCCGTGCTGGCAGCACGCCTCCCGCGCGCGACGGTCGGCATCCTCGGCATATTTGCGTTCGCGAGCTACCTGATGCTCCAGCTAGGGCCGATCTTCAAGCTCCCCGGCTGGGTCCAGGACCTGTCGGCGTTCAAGCTCTACGGACAACCCCTCACCGAGGGGATCGACCGGACAGGCCTTGCGATCATGGTGGCGATCGTGCTGGTTGGGTTCTGGGCCTCGGCGATCCTGATGCAACGAAGGGACGTCGGTTCGTAGCACCTACGAAAAGTAGCCAGGACCCGTGCGTTTCCCTATAAACTCACAACCATGCCGCGATCAATGTGGAAAGGCGTCGTCTCTTTCGGGATGGTCTCGATACCGATTCGCCTCTACAACGCGACCGAATCGAGCGCCAAGGTGTCGTTCCGTCAGCTCTGCCCCGACCACAAGTCGCCCATCACCTACAAGCGCTGGTGCTCCGACGGTGACCACGAGGTCGCCTATGGCGAGATCCTGAAGGGCTACGAGGTCGGCAAGGATCGCTATGTGATCATCGACGACAAAGACTTGGACAACCTCCCACTAGCGACAGCGCACAGCATCGACATCACAGAGTTCGTGCCTGCCGACGACATCGAGCCGGGCCTCTACTTCAAGAACGCGTACTACATGGAGCCAGAGGAGCTCGGCAAGAAGCCCTACCAGCTCCTGCGCAAAGCTCTCGAGGCAACCGGCCGCATGGCGATCGCCAAGATCGCGCTCCGCGACCGCGAGCACCTCGCCGCGCTGCATTCTCACGGACCCGGTCTCCTTATGAACACGCTGAACTGGCCTGACGAAATTCGCTCGGTCGACGGCCTGAAGGGCCTCGATGGCGAAGTCAAGATCAACCCGAAAGAGCTTGAGATGGCGAAGGCCTTGATCGAAAGCCTCGCAGACACCTTCGATCCTTCCCGCTACAAGGACGAGTACAAGGAAGCCGTGATGAAGGTGGTGCAGGCCAAGATCGATGGCGAGGTCATCGAAGCGCCTGCGGCGCCGCAGACGGCGAAGGTGATGGACCTGATGGAGGCGCTGAGGGCGTCGGTCGAGCAGGCCAAGAAGTCACGGAAGACAGGCGGCCGCGAAACCCAGCCTGCAGAAACCAAGAAGGCACGCCGCAAGGCAAGTTAAATAAGGCGCGATCCTCCCCGCTTGCCGGGGAGATGTCGCTCGGAGAGCGACAGAGGGGCGCTGGGGACCAGCGATCCCTAATCTGAGCAGGTGACCAGCGACCCTGACCAGCTGCAAATAGCTCTCGAGAGCTTTCCCGCCGAGCTACGGCCGATGCAGGCCGCTTCCGCCGAAGCCCCATTCAGCTCCCCCGAATACCTCTTCGAGGTCAAATGGGACGGGCTCCGCTGCCTCGTGTTTCGCGACAGCGATGGCCGTGTTCGGCTTCAAGATCGCGGCCTCAACGACCTGACTGCTGACGTGCCTGAGGTCATCGCTGCGGCCAAGCGCGTCCCCCTTGGCAGCGTGATCGATGGCGAGCTCGTCGCCACCGACAACGACGGCCGGCCCGACTACCCCCGTCTGCGACAGCGACTCGCCGGCGGCGCCGCGCTTCGCGAACAGATCCCCGTGGCCTATCTCGCATTCGACGCGCTCTACCTCGAGGACAAGCCGCTGATGCGCCAGCCGGTGCTGAGACGGCGAGCGCGATTACAAAAGGCGGTCGAGCCCGGTGGCCACATCTTCGTGCCCGACCACATCGACGAGGACGGGGTCGAGCTTTTCGAGGCCTGCCTCGAGCGCGGCCTCGAAGGCGTGGTCGCCAAACACAAGCAGAGCCCTTACGTCGCCGGCCAGCGCAGCCCCTTCTGGCTCAAGGTGAAGGCCGTCAAGTCGGATGACTTCGTCGTCATCGGCTGGACCGGAGAGAGGCCGTTTGACGCATTAGTCGTCGGTTACCACGAGGACGGCCGTCTGCTCCCATGCGGCACGGTCGGGGGCGGTTATGACGATGCCGCGACCAAGGCCGTCGCCGAAGCGATGGCCGCCCTCGCCACCGAGACCTCGCCGCTGGAGCCGCCGCCGATCATGACCAAGCCGGTGCACTGGGTGCGGCCAGAGCTCGTGGTCAGCGTGCGCTACTCGGAATGGTCGCCCGACGGGACGCTGCGCTTTCCGATCTTCAACGGACTGCGGCCCGAGGTCCATCCGGCGGAAGCCGTGCGGCATCGCCCTCGCGTTGTGATCTCGGGCCACGTGAAGCCCGGCTCTCTCGCCTACGACCTCACACGATTTCCGTTCTGACCTCGATGGAGCCCGGATTCGACGTCGTCACCGGGGCGTTCAGCTATACCGGGCGCTTCATCGCGCGCAAGCTGCTCGATGACGGCAGGCGCGTGCGCACCCTCACCAATCATCCACAGCGCCCAGGGGCACAGGAACTCGACGTCGACGTGGCGCCACTCAAGTTCACAGACCGCGCCGCTCTCGTCGAAAGCCTGCGCGGCGCAGACGTCTTCTACAACACGTACTGGGTCCGCTTCCCCCACGCCGGCATCAGCTTTGGCGACGCTGTGGCCAACACACGAATCTTGCTGTCGGCCGCGGCCGAAGCCGGCGTGCGAAAGGTGGTACACATCAGCGTCAGCAACCCATCCATTGAGTCGCACCTCGACTACTACGCAGGCAAGGCGCGCACCGAAGAGCTGGTTCGCGAATCCGGCTTGCAATGGGCCATCGTCAGGCCGACTCTCATCTTTGGGCGGGGCGACATCCTCATCAACAACATCGCGTGGCTGATGAGGAACATGCCATTCTTCGTGATCCCCGAGATGGGCCGTTATCGGGTGCAGCCTGTGGCCGGCGAAGATGTGGCGGAGATCGCGACGTGGGCTGCCGGCCAGGCCGAGAACGTGGTGGTGGACGCGGCCGGACCGGAGATCATGACGTACGCCGAGCTGGTGAACAGCATCGCCATTGCCGTGCACCGGCGGCCGCGCATCCTGAATCTGCCATCGACTCTGACGCTGGCAGCCGGTGATGTCGTCGGCCTGTTCGTGCGCGACATCGTGCTCACTCGCCAGGAGCTCGAGGGCCTCATGGAGGAGCTGCTGGTCTCCAAAGAGGAGCCTCGGGGCGCCCGCCGGGTGGACGATTGGCTTCTGCAGAGCGCCAATGTATTGGGCCGCAGTTACGCGTCCGAGCTGAGCCGCCACTTCCGGTAACGTGCTGGCAATGGCCTCGATCGCGCCGGGTGCATTCGCCGCCGTCGAGGCCAGGCAGCTGGCCAAGAGATACGGCGTCGTCACGGCTGTCGACAGCGTCAGCTTTACGGTCGCTCGCGGCGAGATCTTTGGCTTCCTAGGGGCCAACGGCGCCGGCAAGACCACCACGCTGCGCATGCTCTGCGGGCTGCTCACCCCCACCTCGGGCACTGCCCTAATCGAAGGGATCGACATCCTCCGGGATCCCCTTCGTGCCAAGGCGCGCATGGGTTACCTCGATGAGGAGCCGTTCGTCCATCCGCATCTGACTGGACGCGAGTTCCTCAACTTCGTGGCCGACCTCTACCGCATGCCTCGAGGCGCGCAGCGCGAACAGAGGATGGAGCGGCTGCTCGGCCTATTCGAGCTCGCGAATCGGGACGGCGAGCTGATCGGCGCATACAGCCATGGCATGCGGCAGAAGATCGGGCTGGCCTCCTTGCTGATCCGCGAGCCCTCGGTCCTGCTGCTCGACGAGCCGACGAACGGCCTGGACCCGCGCTCAGCACGACTGGTGAAGGATCTCCTCGAGGAGCTGGCGAGTCGCGGCACGACGGTGCTGCTCTCCACCCACATCCTCGAGGTCGCGCAGGCGCTGTGCCGGCGTGTCGCCATCATCGACCGCGGCCGCATCACAGCCACCGGGACCATGGATGAGCTGCGCGCCCAGGCCGGCAGCGAGCACGCCAGCCTCGAGGAACTCTTCCTGAAGCTCACGGCGGGACCTGAGGCAAAAGAGCTCATCGAACGCCTCCTGGCATGACCGCGTTGGCGGCGACGCGAACCATCCTCAGCGGCGAGATCCTGGCGCTGCGACATCGCTTGATGAAGCGAGGAACCGCACGCTTGGCGCTGTTGGCGATCTTCATGATCGCCGCCGGCATCTTCATCGGGGGCGGAGCTTTCAGCCTCGGCGCCGGCGCGGCTCACTTCCTGCCCACCGCTGTCGACCCACTGCTCGTCGGAGGCTTCACAGGATTGTCGGTCCTGATGCTCGTCGTCGGTTTCCCGACTGTCATCGCAACCTTCTTTGTTGGCCGAGACCTGCTGCTGCTGACGCTCGCGCCGGTCCGCACCATCGAGATCTTCGCCGCGCGTTTGTCCCTGGCGATGGCCGCCAACCTGCTCATCAGCTCGATCCTTCTTGCAGTCATCCTTGGCATCGGCGCAGGGGCGGGCGCGCCCGCCATCTACTTCGTGATAGCGGTGCCGCTGATATTCGTGCAGGTGCTTGCCATCACCTGCGTGCAGACAGCTCTGATGTCCGTGGTGCTCCAGTGGGTGCCTGCACGTCGCGCTCGCGATGTGGCCGCGGCGGTGGCGGGCCTGACCGGCGCGGGCCTTTACCTGGCGTGGAACCTGAGCCTGCGCCAGTCCTTCGTCGGCCGATCCCGCCAGGACCTCGCCAACTTGAATACTTTGCTGCAGCGTATCGATTGGCTCCCGCCCGCCTGGCCGGGCCATGCGCTGACAGCGATCATCGCGGGCACCTTCGGCGCGGCCGCATTCTGGTCGCTGCTGACGCTTCTCCTGGGTGTTGTGCTGGTGGTGCTGGCCGCAACCCTCTACCAGCGAACGCTGCAGGCGGGCCTCGGAGTCTTCGGCAGCCCGCAGGCCATCTGGAGCCGCAAGGCGCACCGCGCTGCGCGGCCTGTGCGTGGCGCATCGTCTCCCGCTCTCGCGATCGCACGAAAAGACTGGCTCGGGTTTCGGCGGGACATCAGGCGCCTCAGCCGGCTAATTCCTGCGCTGCTGTTTCCGATCGGCTACGTGTTTGCCGTCGCGAGGCCATCGCAGCGCATGGGTGGCTTCTGGGCGGAGGTCTTCCTGGTCGGCTTCATGTCGATGTTCATGGCGACCTCGCTCGCGACTCCCTCGATTCCTAGCGAACGGCGTGGCTTCCAGCTCCTGCGCATGGCGCCTCTTCCGATGTGGCAGGTCCTCCGCGCGAAAATTCTTCTGACGCTGCCGCCGGTGCTGGCCATGACGATCGTGTTCAGCGTCGTGGTGGCCATGGTCAGCCACGAAGGTGCGGATCGCGCCATCGAGCTTGGCGCCCTCGTCGTGTGGCTCGGCTGCGGGTTCGTGGCGGTTGGGGTGTCCGCGGGCGGCATCGATCCCCGTTTCGACGCATTGGACGACAGGCGCGCCGTGGGCCTCGTGGGCACGCTGGCCGGCCTGGGGGGCTCGCTTGGATTCGGGCTGCTGAGTGCTGGCGCGCTCGCGCTCTTCATCTACGGTGGGGACGCGATCGGCGGCGCAGCACGCCTTGGGCCGATACCGTCCACTCCGCAGCTGGGCGCCCTGATGTGGGGCACCGGCGTCATCCTGGCCGCATGCTCGCTGGCGGTTGTGGGCCTTCTCCTGTGGCTCGCGAACTCCCGATTGCGATCAAACGAGGCGGCAGTCGCGAACACCTAGCGTTACGTGAAGGCATCTTCGATGAGCTCGGCCTCGAACTTGCCGTCCCCACTCACGGTCAGGCCCACGACCGCGTAGCGGATAGCGCCGCGCCATTCAGCGAGCGCGCGGTACTCGGCTGCAGCAGCCATCAATGCACGACGCTTGCGCGAGCCGACCGCCTCGGCCGGCGTGCCAAAGGCATCGTCGGTGCGCGTCTTCACCTCGACCACCACGAGGTCGGGCCCGCGACGGCAGATGAGGTCGAGTTCCCCGCGCCGAGCCCGAAAGCCAGAGCCAACCACCTCGTAGCCATGATGTCTGAGGAGGTCGGCTGCCGCTTTCTCGCCGGCGCGGCCGAGCTCTACCCGGCCGGCTGCGCTTGCTCGCGAAACGGTGCCCACGAGGTACGGTGAATGGGGCTGGGCCCGAGGCGGCGGATCGCTGCGCGGTGGGCGGGAGTCGCGTACCCCTTGTGGCCGGCGAACCCGTAGCCCGGGTAAAGCTTGTCGTACTCGACCATCGCCCGATCTCGGGCCACCTTGGCCACGATGCTGGCCGCCATGATCGAGGCGCAGATCCGATCCCCGCGCACCACCGCCATCTGGGCGATCATCGCGTCGGGCACATCCCACGCATCCACCAGGAGGTACTCCGCAGGCACCTTCAGTCCGGCCACTGCGCCGGCGGTGGCGAGGTGGCGCGCGCGCAGCAGGCCCAGGCTGTCCACCTGGGCGTGGTCTACCGCGCAAACCGACACCGCCAACGCGCGGCGGCGGATGGCGCGGTCGAGGCGGTCGCGCTGCTCGGCGTTCAGCAGCTTCGAGTCGTCGAGTCCTCGGATGCGAACCCCGATGGGAAGAACCACGGCGCCGCCCACGACCGGGCCCGCGAGCGGTCCCATGCCGACCTCGTCCACGCCCGCGACGACCTGGTAGCCCATCGCGCAGGCCATGCGCTCGTATCGCCAGAGCATGTGGCGGCTCATGTGCTCTTCACCTTCGACGCGAGGTTACGTGAGCCTGGGCGAAAAGCGCCAGGCTCTTAACAGGGGCCCGGACCCCGTTACGCCTCGGTTTCCTCCGCGGGCTCGGCTGCAGCTTCTGCCGGTGCGGCGACCGCGCTCCTTCGCTCCCGAATGCGAGCCGCCCTGCCGACCTTGCCGCGCAGGTAGTACAGGCGTCCCTGACGCACGTCGCCGTGGCGCAGGACGTCGATCTTGTCGATGCGTGGCGAATGGATCATGAAGGTCCTCTCGACCCCGACACC
>DATCPW010000032.1:0-4188 GCA_036569865.1 Candidatus Dormiibacterota bacterium | reverse complement strand
GACGTGGCAGGGTTGGCCGGGGTCCCCCCGGCCATGACTTTGTTTCCCAGCCTCCAAGTCATGGCATGGAGAAACTAATTCGTAATAGATCCCCATCCCGGGAGAGAGAGCAGAGCCTGCGGCGGAGCCGCACGCTCGATGCATTCAGTAAGGCCCAACCTCAACGCCGCTTTGCGCGCAGAGAGGACCGACTGGTCCTTTCTCATATTTTCAGAACGCGGTCAATCTCTGTTAGTTCGCTCGCTGAGAACTCCGGGCTGTCAAGAGCTGCCCTGTTCTCCTCCAGTTGGGCGATGCTGCTCACGCCGATGACGGCGGAGGTGATCCGTGGATCGCGCAGGGTCCAGGCCAGCGCCATCTGCGCCAGGGGCTGACCTCGTTTCTCTGCGATTGCGCTCAGAGCCCGCACCTTCGCGAGGGTCTCCTTCGTGATCTGGTCGGGCGACAGATAACGCGAGTGCGTCGCGCGAGATCCTTCAGGAATTCCAGTGAGATATTTGCCGGACAGCACGCCCTGCGCAAGCGGCGAGAAGACGATGCAGCCGGCGCCTTCAGCCTCCAGCACGTCGAGCAGCCCGTCGTCCTCGATCCACCGGTTCAGCATGTTGTACGAAGGCTGGTGGATCAGCAGCGGCGTGCCCATGGAGCGGAGGATCGCCGCGGCGCTCTTGGTCTGCGCGCTCGAATATGACGAGATGCCGGTGTAGAGCGCCTTGCCCTGGCGCACCGCCGAGGCAAGCGCCCCCATCGTCTCCTCAAGCGCGGTGTCGGGGTCGGGGCGGTGTGAATAAAAGATGTCGACGTAATCCAGACCCATCCGCCGCAAGCTCTGGTCGAGGCTGGCCAGCAGATATTTGCGTGATCCGAGGTCGCCGTACGGTCCAGGCCACATGTCCCAACCGGCTTTGGTCGAAATGATCAGCTCATCCCGATATGGCGCGAGGTCGGTGGCCATGATTTGGCCGAACGTCTCCTCTGCCGAGCCATAGGGCGGCCCGTAGTTGTTGGCCAGGTCGAAATGCGTGATGCCCATGTCGAAGGCGCGGAGCACTATCTCGCGGCTGACCTCGAGAGGACGCGTGTGCCCGAAGTTCTGCCATAACCCAAGCGAGATCTCGGGAAGCTTGATGCCGCTGCGACCGCTGCGCCGATAGTTGATCCGGGAGTATCGGTCTGCATCAGGCAGGTAACTCATGCGGGCTGTACAACTCTGTCGGGAGGCCGCGACGGCTTGACGCGCCACGCAATGACGCATATCCCGACCAGGAAGGCGAGCTCAACGAGAGGCCACCTCTGCAGGGGCAGTCCGAACCCGACCCAGCCCACATAGGGACCGGTCAGCAGCCAGCCCGCTGCGACTGGCACGCGCCAGGCCATGACCGGTCGCTCCTCCCACACGATCACCGCAGCAACAGCAAGCAAGCAGAGGTCGGATGCGTGCAGGTATGGGACCGCTATCAATGAGCCGAGGATGCCGGCAACGAGGACCAGCCCAGGCGAGTGGCGAAGTCGGAAAGCCGCAATGAGAACTGCGACGATGATGACGACCCGCAACGCAGTGATCGCCGGGCCATGAAAACCCAGCGCGCGTTCGAGCGTCAACGCGTCGGCGCCCGTTGGCAACGAACCCGTGAGCTGGCTCCAGTAGTCGAATGCGCCGTCCCCTCCCACTGTCAGCAAGGCGACGACCACGAAGACGGCTCCGACCGTCGACAACGCGGCGAAGGCTCGTACTCGACCCGCCGCAAGCACCGCGAAAGGGACTAAGAAGGCGGTGTTCGGTTTCAACAGCAGCAACGACAGAGCAAGGCCTGACGCGACATTTCGATTCTCTCTAAGCAGTCGCCATGACAGCGCCATGCCTGCCGCCACGAGCGGCACGACCTGCCCGACGCGGACAGCTTCCAAAACCCACCACGGAGCGACGGCCGCCGCCACCAGGATCCAACGGTCGAGCCCGTGGCTTGAGGTTGACCAGGCAAGCGCGGCGACAAACGCGACGAGCGTCAAGACCGCCCAGACGTAATACGAAAGCGAATACGAGAGCGGCACGAGGGGCGTGACCAGCCAGGCAACAGTCGGCGGGCTCAGGAAGGGTTGCGCCACCTCGCCGGCGTCGAGCTGGATCTGCGCTACCGCCACTAAATCCTGGTCATAGATATGCGCCCAACCCTGCTCCAGCCCAACTACCGCTGCAGCTTTGTAGGTGTGGTAGTCGATGCCTGGGGGCTCGTGACGGTTGAGGAAGGTCGCGAGGATGGCGACCAGGATTGCCACGAGGGCTAGCGGCGGCAGCAGGCGCCTCGCTCGGCTCACCGCTCGACGTTACAGCGCGCATATAGTCGGACGCCATGGCCTTCTTGCTGGCAGCCCGCCAACCCGGACCTCGTCTGTGGGCGGCGGCGGTCGCGGTGGTGGTGGTCCTGGCGCACGCTCCATCGTTCTTTCACCGCCTGCTGGACGGCGACGAGGCGATCTATGGCTCGATCGCCGCGCTCATGAATCTGGGCGGCCGGCTGTATGCAGACGGCGGGGTCGACAACAAGCCACCAGGGATCTTCTGGGTCTACGCCGCCACTTTCCAACTGGCCGGTACCTACCAGATGACCGCGATTCATGCGGTCGGACTGGTCGTCATGCTGGCGACCTGCGGCCTTCTGTTTGTCATCGGACGCTCGCTGTACTGCGTGCGCGCCGGCCTGCTGGCGGCGCTCATATACGGCGTTCTCACGGGGGCCGGCAACCCAAGGCTATTGGCCACAAACACCGAGATTCTCATGATGCTGCCGCTCACCGCCTCCTTCCTATTAATGCTGCAGCGCAAGTGGCTGTGGTCCGGGGCGCTTCTGGTGGCGGCCGGCTCGTTCCGCCAGGTGGCGGCCATCAACCTGCTGCTGGTGCCGCTCGCGATAGTCCTAATGGAGCCGCGAGACAAGCGGTTACGCGCAGCTGGCTTATTTGCCGGTGGCTTGGCCGGCGCCCTGGTCGCCGGGGCGGCGCTGCTGGCAGCGACAGGGTCGCTTTTGGGTTTCTGGGACTGGACGATTCGCACGCTGTACGGGTATGCGTCGATCAACTGGACCCCGTCGCTGGTGTTGATGCGCGCCCAGGACAGCGTCGTTCCGTTCATCCTCACGGCGGCCGTGGTCTGGGTGGCTGCCGTCGCGTTCGCCTGGCGCTGGAAGCGTGTGCCGCCGGCTGCGCAGCTCATCGTCGCTTGGCTGGTTATCTCGATACCCGGCTCGCTAGCCGCCGGCCACCTGTCATGGCATTACTTCATCCAGGTGATGGGCCCACTTGCCCTCCTCGCTGCCTTCGCCATAGACAGGGCGCTCGATACCTCGCGCAGGCGCCTGGTGGCGGCAGTGGCAATCGCCGGACTTGCCCTGCCAATGGCGGGCTGGGGCGTGTTCGACCTGGTATCGGACCCGCTGACCTATGACTTCAGGGCGCCAGTGCCCGCGCATGAAAAGGTCGCGGCCTACATCCGAAGCAACACGAGCCCTCAGGACCGCGTCTTTGTCTGGGGCAACTGGCCGGCCCTCTACGTCGAATCCGACCGGATCATGGCGACCCGCTTTCCCGGTTTCCTGCGAGGTTTCGCCCGCGGGTCGGCGCTGCCGCCAAACAACTGGGACGTGTCCGCGGCCGTGTGGCCTGCCCTGCAGGAAGACCTGATGCGCAACCCGCCCGCTTTGATCGTCGACACCGCAGCCGCCGGTTGGAGCGACTTCTCGATGTACCCGATGAGCAACTATCCGGTGCTCGCTGGGTTCGTCGCGGCGGGTTATCACGTGAAGACGACGATCGACGGCGTGGTGATCTATGTGCCCAACGGCACCTGAGGAATTCCGAACACTCGCTGACCCCACTAAGGAAACCGCCGGCGGCCGGCCGCTACCCGAACTACTCCTAGTCCGGTGAGGGCTTCACGGGACGCTTGATCTCGAGGATCCGGGGTTCCTCCGCGGCGATCGAGACCACCCGGTCGAATATGGCCACCGAGTCCGACGCCTCAGGCGGCTCAGAGAGGCGCACATAGGCAGCTCCGGCGTCGAAAACGAAGGTCGGTGTACCGAAGACCCCGTATTCGGCGACCGCAGCACGGTGGTCTCGCTCGAGCGCCGATACGATCTGCGGGTCGGCGATGTCCATGCGAAAGCGATCGAGATCCAGTCCCGAGTCCTC
>DATCPW010000031.1:0-6949 GCA_036569865.1 Candidatus Dormiibacterota bacterium | reverse complement strand
AGCGACGCGCCGAAAGGCGCGAAGCGGCCAAAAGGGCTCGAATGGCCCTGGCGAACGGCCCGGATACGACGATTTGTGCCCGAATGGCCGCTGCCGCTTTAGCTTTTAGCCGACGCAGCTCCAGCGTTGTGGGCCATACGTTTTGTACAGCCAGGCCGCTGCCTGCGCGTTGGCGACCGGGTCGAAGCGCGACTTGCTCGCCCACGGCGTCCCCGCCCACGTGCCGGCCATGAACTGGAACAGCCCGGTCGCACCGCTGTCGGTGTTGACCGAGTTCGGGTGGTAGCGGGATTCGCAGTAGGCGACGTTGATCGCCCACTGGACCGCGCGCGCCCCCAGAGGGCTGAAGGCGTCGTTGATGATCTTGGCGATGTAGGGCGGCGGCGGCGGGTGGTTGGACAGGGCCGCGATGCGATCGGCCTCCGCCTTGGCCGCTGCCAGCACTTTCAGCTGCGCCTCGTACTTGGCCATGCCCTTAAGAAGCTCCTGGGTCCACGCCTGGACCTGCGCATCCTGGGCGGCCTGGGCGCGCTGGTCGCGCAACTGGCTGATGATCGACTGGCGGTCGTAAGCGTTCAGCTGGGTGACGGCCGCGGGTGCCGGTGGAAGCGCGGCCGCGTCGACGCGCGGCAGGATCACTCCGGACAGAACAACGGTCCAGACAAGGACCGCGCGAAACAGTGGACCCAACCCCTTGCGCTCCCCTAGCTTGAAGTCGCCCTACCCCTGGGGCGCTGTTCAGGCCTGAGCTCGAAGCGGGGACGCAGTGCGGGGACCGCTCAGGAACCGAAGAATCGACACCTTAACAGACAGGCGGCCACTTTGTGTAGCCGTATAGAAGGCTTAACGGCGGGTCAGGCCAGGACTTGCAGGGCTCGGGTCACCGCCGGCGACAGGTCCTCCCGAAGGCGGTAGTGGATCCAGATTCCGTCCTTGACCGATTCCACCAGCCCGGCCCGCTTGAGGATGGCCATGTGATGCGAGATCGTGGGCTGGCTGAGATCGAAAGCGGACGTCAGGTCGCACACGCAGACGGGGCCCTCTTGCTGGCGCAGGATCGCGACCATCGCCAGGCGGGTGGGGTCGGCGAGCGCCTTGAGCAGCTCGACGGTCTCCCCCACCTTCGTCTTGTCGATCTCGACCGCCAGGTCGCAGCACACGCCGCGTGTGCGAACCGGGAGCTCCATCAATGCCATGAAGGCCAATTTACCACAAATCCATTGACAATCATCGATGGATTGATGGTACGGTAGATCCATCGATACCCGTCAATACGTTTGTGTGAGGTGGTCTGGATGACTGAGAGCGCGGACGCCGGCTGTTGTGAGTGCGATTGCTGCTGCGAAGCCTGCTGCGATTGCGACTGTGAGGCCGAGTAGGCCTAAGTAGCTCGACTTCTCCCGCTCGTGGGAGGGCGCAGAGCGCGCCTCCCCACGGAGCGGGGACTATATACAGGTGAAGGTCGTCCTGCCCGAGCGCTTGAAACCTGTGCTCTCGCGCCTTTCCTCAGACCCTGAGATCGCCTGGTACAAGGACACGGACTCCTGCCTCGCGGCGATGCCTGGCGCCGAAGTGGTGTGGGTGCATTTCGGGCTCAGCGACATCGACAAGATCTTCACGGCCGGCACCGATCTCAAGTGGGTGACGTCCGCCGCGACCGGCGTTGATGGCTGGCCGCTCGACATTCTCCGGGAGCGCAACGTGGTGCTTACCAACGGTTCAGGGGTCGGTGCGATCCCGATCTCGGAGTACATCGTGATGGGGCTGCTGGCCGGACTGAAGGGTCTACCCGAGATGGTGCGGGCGCAGGACCGGCGCGAGTGGCTGAAGAGCCCACCCTCCATGGCCGAGCTGAATGGCAAGCGCGCGCTCATCTACGGCTACGGCGGCATCGGTCGCGCGATCGCCGACCGGCTGCGGCCCTTCGGGGTGTCGATAATCGGAGTGCGACGCAACCCCGGTGCTGAGGCCGGCGTCGTCGCAGCCGAGGATTGGGAGGCACGCCTCCCTGAGACCGACCTTCTTATCCTTTCGGTCCCGTTGACCGGCGCCACGAGCGCGCTCGTGGGCAAGAAGCAGCTCGTGGCGCTGCCAAAAGGAGCGTGGATCGCCAACATCGCGCGCGGCGGGCTGATCGATCAGCCGGCGCTGATCGCTGCGCTCAAGTCGGGCCACCTTGGAGGCGCTTACGTCGACGTCACCGACCCGGAGCCGCTGCCCGCTGACTCGGAGCTGTGGACGCTGCCCAACGTCATCATCACGCCGCACAGCTCGTGGGCGACGGATCACCTGATGGAGCGGGCCGCAGAAATTTTCGTCGACAACTTCGAGCGATATCTACGCGGCGAACGGCTGAGGAACGTCGTCGATATGGCCGCCGGTTACTAGTTAATAGGGATACTGCTCCGGACTCGGTAAGCCACGATCGGGGCTGAGAAGCCTTTCAGCTCCAGCTCCAACCGCTCCGGCGCCAGCCGACGCTCCTCCAACCACGTGCTCACTCGCCGCAGCGCCTCTTCGCTCAACGTCACCTCGCCCGCGTGCGAGTGCGCCTGCAGCCGCGCGGCCAGGTTGGTCACCTCGCCCAGCACGCTCACGTTGGCGGAGTTCGCCAGCCTCCCCACCACGGCCGGCCCAACCGCGATGCCGGCGCCGACAGGAAGTCCTGCCAAGGCCGCCTTGTCGATGATCGCGATCGCCGCACGGAGCGCGTCAAGCGTGTGGTCGACCCGCTCGCCAGAGATGTTGAAGGTGGCCATGATCGCGTCGCCCGCGAACTTATCGATCGAGCCGTGGTGCCTTGCCACCTCTTGCGACGCCCATCGCTGCAGCGACCCGATCCTCTCGAGCATGTCCGCGGGTGCGATCCGGCCGCTCATCTCAGTGAAGCCGCGCACGTCGGCGAACAGCACCGTCACCATCCGCTCGCCGGTGCTCACGCGGTCGGGGGCGACAGGAGGTGACTCCACCTCGCGAGCAGGCATAACCTCAAGGCCCAACTTTTGCGCCGTGTCTCGGGCGAGCTTCGCTGCGAGCAATGCGCCCGCCACCTCCGCCTCAGCAATGACCGCCTGCAGGCGCTCCTCTGCGGCTTGGTTGTCCCCGGAGCCGGCTTCGGCCTCGGCCAGCGCGCGCCCGACATGCCACGCATCAAGGAGGAAGTCCTCCTCCCTGAACGCTTGCTCAGCGCGCGCCAGCAGCCGAGCAGCGTCCTCGAAGCGCCCCTCGTAAAGAGCCAGACGCCCGTTGGCGGCTCCAGAACGCGGGCTCGTTTGTGCTTTGCCCGCGTGATTGGGCATCGCTTCCAGGAATGAGCGCAACCAGGTCGGATCCGGCTCCGCTCCCTCGGCCACTGCGTCAGCCGGCGAGCCAAGGTCGGCCTGCGCGGGCGATATCGATTTCGCATCGGCCAGCGCTCGCTCGACATCTCCAGCGGCCAAGTGCGTGCGTATGCGGGCGGCGCCGTCATAGACGGCGTCCTGGCCATCGACTCGCGTCGATATCGGCGGGAGCTCCGCCAGCGCTTCTGCCGGCCTCAGGTTCTCGGCCAGCGCCTGGGCGAGCAGCACCGAGCTGCGCCATCCCATCTTCTCGTGGCCCATATCTCGAGAAAACTGCAGCGCCTTCCGGCTCAAGCCGACGGCCTCGTTCACGCGGCCGGTGTGAAGAGAGAACAGGGCACGCACGTAAGGAGGCCATGCAAACCCGGGCGTGGCGGCCGAAGCGACGCGGTCCGACCACAATCTTGCTCTGCGTCCTTGACCAAGGTGCACCGCGATCCATGTGGCGTTGTAAACAGCGTTGCTCGCCTGGAATTCGTAGTGGCCGTCGACAGCGGCACGGTAGCTGTCCTCGAGATGCCGGAAGCCTTCGTCGATCAAACCGCTCCCGATCTTCGCCAGAGCCATGAAGTTCCACGACCACGCCAATGCCATGCCGGAACCCGCCGCTGTAGCGACCTCGGCGGCGCGCTCAGCGTCACCGATGCCCCCGTCTCCCGTGCGATCAAAAACGTCGAGGCCGGAAAGTCGAATGTAGGCGACGGCGAGCGCTTCGCTGGGACCGGCCGTCTCGAGCACGTCACGTGCTCGTTCGAACTGCTCGCGCGCGAGGTCGGATCGCTGCAGCTCCCAGTAGCAGCGCCCCAGCAGCACTCGCCAACCCGCAGCTTCGAGCGGCAAACCGGCAGTCTCGAGGTCGGCGACTCCGGCTTCCAACAGAGTTTTGGCCAGCGGCGGTTCGGTGTTGTTCCAATAAGCCTCGCCCGCTTTGCAAAGCAGCCGACCTCGTTCCGCCGGATCTTTGACGTGCGGGGCGGCGCGCTCCAGCAGGGCAGCTGCATCGCGGTAGGCGCGTCCCTTGGTCGCGTCGTCAGCGGCGGTCACGCACATCCCCACCGCCTCATCGAACTTCCCGGCCAGCAGAAGGTGGTGAGCCAGATCGATGGCCGCCCGGTCGGGACGCGACGACAGCACCTCGGCCACGCGGGCGTGCAGCTGCTGGCGACGCGGCACCACCATGTCCTCGTAGACCGCCTCGCGAGTCAACGCGTGGCGGAACTGGTACCGGCCGTAGTTGGCGCGATCCTCTTCGAGCAGCTGGTACGTGACGCCGGTCTCGATGGCGGACAGCACCGCGGTCTGGTCGACACCAGTGACCTCTGCGAGCGTCGCGAGATCGAACGAGCGCCCGACGACGGCTGCCGCCGAAAGCACTGCGATCTCGTCGCGGCTCAGCCGCTCGAGCCGGTGGAGGATCGTGTCCCGCACGGTGCGCGGGATGCGAAGCTCGTTGACCGCCTTGCGGTCCCAACCCTGGGCCGTATGGAAGATGTCGCCGCGGTCGAGGGCGTCGCGCAGCATCTCTTCGACGACGAAAGGATTGCCCTCGCTGCGCTCGTAGAGGAAGTCTCGGAACTCGTCGCTGATCCCCGACTCTTCGAAGATCGTGCACACGATGTCGGCCACGCCCGAGGGCTGGAGAGCTTTCAGCTCAATCATCTGGACCTGGCCGGAACGCCGCCAGCCCTCGATCGTGGGCAGCAACGCGTGCTTCCTGTGCATCTCGTCGGTGCGATAGGTCGCGAGGATCAGAACGTTGGTCGAGCGCAGCCTTCGCGTCGCATAGTCAAGGAGCTCGCGGGTTGCGGGATCGGCCCAGTGCAGGTCCTCAAGAACGACGAGGAGCGCGCTCGACCGAGCCGCGTCGCGGAGCAACAGCAGGATTGATTCGAACAGCCGCAGCTTGGCTTGCTGCGCTTCGCCCCCCGCGGGCTGCGGGCGGCCCATCTGCGGGAACAGCTGGGCGAGGTCGTCGGACGCCGTACCGAGCCGCTCGCGCAAGGCCACCACGTCCTCCCTGGCCAGGTAGTTGCCGATCGCCTCGAGGAAAGGTAGGTATGGGAGCGAAAGCTCCGCCTCGCTGCACACGCCCGACACGACCACGCACCCTCGGCGCCGAGCTCGGGTGACGAGGTCGGCGACCAGCCTCGTCTTTCCCATACCCGCCTCTCCCCCGACGATCACGACGCCTCCGTCGCCTCGAAGCGTGGCCAGCAGGGCGTCCTCCAGCAGCGAGATTTCGGATTCGCGTCCGACCAGGACTTCGCAGAGGACTCGGGCGAGGGCCATCTTTAGAACAGGTTAGTCAGCTGCTTGCGGAACCACTTTCGCCCAGGCTGGTCGCGGTATGCAGGCATCAGCTCTTTCATCTTCTGGAAGGCAGCGCTGGTAAGCGAGTCGGCGTCGTGGCCGCCAGCCGTCTGAATCGGATCGCCGATCACGACGCGGATGCGCTTGCGGAACCACAGGTCCTTGGTGCCTGACAGAGCCACGGGCAGCACAGGCACCTTCGCCTTGAGGGCGAAATGGGCGAAGCCTTTCTTGAAGGGCAACAGCTCACCCTCGGCAGGTCCGTAGTTGCCTTCGGGAAAGATCGCCACCGCCCCGCCCACCTCGAGGCACCTGTCGACGTGGCGGAAAAGCGCCGGGTCGCCGTGCCGGCCCTGAACGACGGGCACGAAGCCGCCAGTCGAGCGGACCAAGAACCACTGCACCTTGCGGGTGACGAGGATGGTCGGGTTGGCCAGGAAGTGGAGCCTGGGTTCGAGGGGCAGCAGCATGAGCAGCGCGAACTCGTCGAGCCAGTTGAGGTGGTTGGCGATGACCACGTAGGTGCCGGTTCGCGGCACGTTGCCCAGGCCCTCGACATCGAAGCGGAACAAGAGCTGGAGGAGCGGGACGGCGACGAGCCTGACGAGCCGGTACGGGATGTTCGCCTTGCGGCTGACCGGGAGCAGGTCGGCCGATGGCATAGCCACCTGGGCCATCGTCTACGCCCTGGGTTCGACTACCATGCCGCGGAACGAATGGAGTGGCCTCTGCATGCTCATGAACACCCAGCCAAGGCCTGCAGCCCAAAGGACGTAAGCGACAGCTGCGACCAAGCCCGCCACTCTCAGGACGGCAGCATCGTCGGCTGCGGTTGCGCCTCCCATCGCAATGAAACCTGCGCCGGCGAGCACGCCCAGAAAGTCGACCACCGGCGGGAACGGCGGAGCACCGAAGCCGAGCAGTGAGGCGACGATGAACCAGATGCCGACGACTTCGAGGGGCCAAGCCGTCCACTCTGCGCCGAGCACTCCGGCGATCTCTAGCGCTTGAAGAACGACCAGGACGACGACGGCCACGGTGCCCCAGACGCCGACGAACAGGCCAAGCGCCGGCGCGCGCATCGGGTGGCCGAGCAGACCAATGGAGACTGGAAGCAGGAGCACCGCCCACACCAGCAGCAGCCAGTCGCGGGCTTCGGTCGATCCGACCGCCTCGCTGATAACGGCAGCTATGAGGGCGAGGATCGAGAGAAAGATCAGCAAGGAGGTCCGACGCATCCGGGCCGAAAGTTATCTCATTGCGGCGCGGCGTGAGAGCCTAGCCCGCGATTACGGCTC
>DATCPW010000030.1:0-3956 GCA_036569865.1 Candidatus Dormiibacterota bacterium | reverse complement strand
ATCGTGGTGTCCAGCATGATCATGAAAAAGCCGGTGACCAGGACCACCAGCACGACCCACGGATTACTGCGCCTTTCAGCCATACCTAGTTCTCAACCTCACACGCGCGCATTCGATTCCGCCAATTCAGCGGCTCAGCTCGAGGCCAAGGTCTCATAGGCCGGCTTCGGCCGGAAACGAAATATTCTCGAGCGCCCCCACGGCGGACAATTGGTGGGGATGGACCGAATCGAGCTGGAAGGCATGGTGTTCAGCGGACGGCACGGTGTGCGCCCGGCCGAGCGAGAGCAGCCACAGGAGTTCAACGTGGACGTCAAGGTGGACGCCGACCTGGTGGCGCCGGGGCGGAGTGACAGGGTCGAGGACACTGTCGACTATCGCCAGATGTATGCGATCGCCAAGGACGTCATCGAGGGGGAATCGGCAAAGCTCATCGAGACCCTGGCGCAGCGGATCGCCGACCGGGTGCTGGAGCTCGACAGGGTCGCGACAGTTTCGGTTCGAGTCGCAAAGCGGCCGCAGAGCATGCGACCGATCGACGCCGCGGCTGTGAAGATCACAAGGACCCGCGCGTGACCATCGCATATCTCGATTGCTTTTCAGGGATCTCGGGCGACATGACGTTGGGGGCGCTGATCGATGCCGGCGCCGACGCCACGCTCGTCGACGCCTCGGTCGAGGCGATGCGGCTTGGTGACGAGGTGAAGGTCGAGGTGCGGCGTGAAGCGCGCGGCCATGTTGCGGGCACTCGCGTGCTCGTCCACGCCAGCGAGCGCGTCGAGCGAACGGTCCCTGTGCTGCGCCAGGTCGTCGACGACGCCGACCTGCCCGATGGTGTCAAGAGCCAGGCGCTCGACGCGATCAACCGGCTCGCCGCGGTCGAAGCGCGAATTCACGGCGTTTCGGAAGAGCGGCTGCACCTGCACGAGCTGGGGGGCGCAGACACCTTGGTCGACCTCGTGGGCGCCTTCTGGCTGCTGCGCAACCTTGACGTGACCCAGCTCTACTCCTCAGCCCTGCCAGCGCCTCACGGCCTGAAGGGAGACCTGCCGCTGCCGGCCCCGGCGAGCTTGCGCCTCCTCGAGGGCAGCGGCGCGATCTTTGAGGATGCGCGGGGGAACCAGGAGCTTGTGACGCCGACCGGCGCTGCCATCCTCGCCGTCGCCGCGAGGTTCGAGCGCCCCGCGATGACGCTCAAGTCGGTCGGCTACGGCATCGGTGCCCGCGACCTGCCGGGCAACGCGCTTGCCGTCTGGATTGGAGAGGAGGCGCAGAGCGAGACCGGAGTCACCCTCATCGAGACCAACATCGACGACATGGCGCCGAACATGCTCGCCGCGCTTTGCGAGGACTTGATGTCTGCAGGAGCGCTCGACGTGACGGTCACCCCCGCCCTGATGAAAAAGGGTCGATCCGGCCACCTGCTGACGGTCATGTCGTCGCCTGACCTGGTCGCCCGCCTCACCGACCACCTCCTGCGCCACAGCACCACGCTGGGAGTGCGCACGACAAATGTGCAGCGGATCCTTGCGCAGAGAAGGATCCTCGAGGTGCAGACGTCCATGGGCATGGCGCGCGTCAAGGTGAAGGAGATGGGAGGCGAGCCGATTGACGTCTCGCCCGAGTACGAAGACTGCAGGCGTATCGCGCGAGAGACCGGCCAGGATGTCCGCCACGTCATGAGATTGGTGGCTGAGGCGGCCAGGAGAGAGCTCGGCCTCGTCTGAGGGCGCGGACGGCGGAGCCGCGACAATTAGACCGTGACGGCACGAGTTCTCGATGGCAAGGCCGCGGCGCGCGACATCTATGAACGCATCGCAGCCGATGTTGCGGCTCGCATCTCGACGGGCGGTTCGCGACCCAAGCTGGCAACTGTCCTGGTTGGCGACGACCCTGGGTCGGCTCTATACGTGCGGATGAAACAGGCGAATGCAAAGAAGGTCGGCATCGACTCGGACGACCACCGCCTACCGGCTTCCACCACGACCGAGCAGCTGCTCGCGCTCGTCGAAAGCTTGAATCGGGACGACACGGTGAGCGGGATCCTGGTCCAACAGCCGGCGCCACGACATATAGATATGACGCGCGTGATCACCGCGCTCGATCCCGTGAAGGACGTGGACGGCGCCCATCCTTTTAATGCAGGCATGGTCGCGTTGGGCCTTGATGGTGGAATCGAGCCGTGCACGCCCGCTGGAATCATTGCGTTGCTGGACAGGGCAGCGGTTCCGATCGAAGGCTCGAACGCGGTGGTGGTCGGGCGCAGCAACCTGGTGGGAAAGCCCACCGCCCTTCTTCTTCTGCGCCGCCACGCCACGGTGACGGTTTGCCATACACGCACCTCTGACCTGGCGAGTCATTCGAGGTCAGCCGACATCCTCGTGGCGGCGGCCGGAAAAACGAACCTCATCACCAAAGAGATGGTCAAGCCTGGCGCGGCGGTGATCGATGTCGGCACGAACTGGGTCGACGGCAAGCAGGTGGGCGACCTCGGACCGGGTGTCGCGGACGTGGCAGGGTGGCTGACTCCGAACCCCGGCGGCGTTGGACCCATGACCCGGGCCATGCTGATCAGAAACACGTTCGAGGCGGAGGTTAGGCGCCGCGGGTAGCGTGAGCGCGTGACGTACGAGGAGTCTCTCGCATACATCTCGAAGCTGGGCCGTTTCGGCATGAAGCTCGGGACAGAGAGGACGCGCGCGATCCTCGATCACCTGGGCAACCCGGAACGTGGCTTGAGGGGCGCGCTGATCGCAGGCACCAACGGCAAGGGTTCGACCGCGGCTTGTCTTGCTTCGATACTCCAGGCGGCCGGACGCAACGTCGGCTTCATGCCCAAGCCTCACCTCATCTCATACACAGAGCGGATCCAGGTCAACGGCGTGCCGATCAGCGAGCAGGACTTTGTCGCGACCCTCGAAGGGTTGAAGCCGGCCCTTGACGCGATCGCGAAAGAGACCGGCCACGCCACCGAGTTCGAGATGCTGACCGCGATGGCGATCGACTACCTCGCTCCACGAATCGATCGACTGGTATGCGAGGTCGGCCTGGGCGGCCGCCTCGACGCCACGAACGCCCTCGACCTGGGCGTCGCGATGATCACCAACGTCGACCTAGATCACCAGAAATACCTTGGCGACACGATCGAGCAGATCGCGCACGAGAAAGCGGCGATCATCAAGCCTGGCAACCACGTGATCACCGGTTGCGAAGGCGTCGCGCTCGAGATCGTGCAGGAAAACGCGACGAATGCGGGCTCATCGCTATGGCGCTTGGGCCGCGAGATTCGCGTGACGTCCACGTCAAGGGGCTGGGATGGCCATAGCCTCGACGTGATCGTCGAAGGCCACGAGTACAGAAACTTGACCCTCCCCTTGGTGGGCGACTACCAGCCTGCCAACGCTGCGCTCGCCGTGGCAGCGGCGGTAGCCCTCGGCGACGCAACAGAGGACTCGGTGCGGCGCGGCCTCGCATCGACGGTCTGGCCCGGGAGGCTCCAGCTCATCGCCAACACGCCGCGCGTCATCCTCGATGGCGGCCACAACCCTGCTGCGATGACGAAGTCGGGAGCCGCGCTTCGCCGGCTGATCGGCTCGGAGCGCCTGGTCGCAGTCTTCGCGATGCTCAGCGAACGCAATCCGGTTCACCTGCTGGCTGCCCTTCGCAAGATGAATCCCGACGCCGTCGTCTTCACCGAGCCCGGCAGCGCGGGCGGGCACGCCATCACGGCAGCCCAGCTGGCGGACCTCTACGGTCCAGGCGCTCAGGCGGTAACCCCCGCTTTCGCGGCGCTCGAGGGGGCCCGGGAGCTGGCCGGCAGGGACGGCAACGTCCTGGTGTGCGGTTCGCTCTATCTGGTTGGCGAGATCCTGGCTCAGACCTCACAGATCAGCGGTCGCTGAGCCCCGTGGTCTGCTAGTAATGGAGCCGCATGCAATCCCCCGGCACTCAGACCT
>DATCPW010000029.1:0-3714 GCA_036569865.1 Candidatus Dormiibacterota bacterium | reverse complement strand
GTGATCTCCAGCCACACCGCACCCAGCCAACCAATTGCCGAAACCGTCTCGACAGCCGTGGTCCAGAAGCGGCACAGATTGGTGTGCTGGGGAAGGATCGGAGAGATCAGGTCGTGGAGCTCACCTTCGCGCACGCGCGTGGGAGCGACTAACAACACGTGGTTGAGGGCGGCGTCTCTGCGGCCGCGGAAGTAGGCGACGTATCCGATCGCCTTCTGTCGGATGCGCCGCGCGTGCTCCGTGCCGCGGTCCCACTCCAGGTCGAAAGTAATTTCGCGGTCGGCGAGCAGATAGCGACCCCATCCATCAGATGTCGGGCTGCCGTCGCGTTCGTACGCGGCGCGACACGTTGCCTCACCGAGCCAGTGATAGAGACCTTGGTCGGGCAGGTCGCGCGCCCCCGCCGCCAGCTTCGTGAAGAACCGGTTGGCTTCCAGGTCGTGTCTCAGGTGGTAGGTCTGTTCGCGGGCGCGGCGAGCGCGGTCGCGTATCGGCCTTGGGTCTTGCCCGCGAAGCTGGGCGACTCGTCTCGCTCCAGACGAAGTCAGCCCGTACACAGAGGGCTTGATAGGTGAGCCTTGCCAGCGCACGACAGGCCAGCGGTAGATGAGCCCTCGCCAGAGCAGGTCTTTTAGGCAGAGCTCCGCACTTCTGCGACCAGGGAAGAAGAGGTCAGTGACATGATCGCGATCCAGGTAGCGGTACTGATCGATTGCCAGCAGGATGGCAAGGTCACGGTCGGAGAGCGGTCCAGGGTGCGCATGTGTTGACGGAGACAGTCCGCGCTTAAGGCCCTCGATTTGAACGGGAAATGGGTCGGCCATCATCGTCCTCTGCGCACCCTATTGCGAACCCCTTTGCGACCACCCTCTTCGCCGACCGCGACATCGCGGCGGTCGCCGGCGGCGCTCGCATATGTCCGGAGGCGCTCTTCGATCTCGCTTTCGACTTCCGAGCGCGGCCGCCCGCAGCGCGCGAGCGCGACCTCTATCAGCCCTCGTCCATGGTCAGCGCCCAGGCTTGGTGGCTCGGGCCGCGTGACCCCGGTGAATGGACGCTCGGTGCGGCCGGCGTGGAACTGGCGCACGGCGACCTGATAGGGACGAAGGTTCCGGAGCTGCAGGTCGCCGAGCCAAGGGTCGAATTCGCGCGCCAAGTAGCGAGCGTCGTCCTGTCCGCATTGAAAGATGACGCGCGTGCGCGCGTTGGCAGCGATCGCCTCGCGAGTCGGTCCGGAGAGCTGGCCGAGGTGCTGGTTGGCCAGCACCAGGCCGAGGTGGTATCCGCGGGCTTCGACCAGGATCTCGTCCAGGCTCTGCGGCAGATGCAGGTAGTTCTGGAACTCATCCAGGTAGAGGCAGAAGTCGGTCCGAGTCGACGCCGGCCGGCCCGCCCTCGCCATCGCCGCCTGCCAGAGGCGGGCGACCAGGAAAGAGCCGAGCAGCTTGCTCGTCTCCTCGCCGAGCAAGCCCTTGGCCAGCGAGACGAGAAGGATGCCGCCGCCGTCCATGCAGCGGGCGAAGTCGATGGTCGAGGTCGGCTGACCCATGATGTTGCGGACCGTCCGCCGCAGCAGCACCGAGCGCAGCTTGTTGAGGACGGGCCCCACCATCTGAAGGCGCTGCCCCTCCGGCAGCCGCTCATACTCGTCCCAGAACGGACCGAGACCGACCGGGTCCTCGATGCCTGCGGTGAGGACTTTCCGAGCTCCGGGTTGAAGCAGCAGTAGCGGGACCTCGCAGAGCGTGCTTCCGGGTCGGAGGAGCAGCGTCAGCACCGCCGCCCGCAGGATGTCATCGGTGCGCGGGCCCCAGAAGCGCTCATACGCCTTGCGGAAGATGGTGACCAGCTGATCGCACGCGACCTCGTGCAGATCGGGATCCTCGCAGTCGAGGATGTTGAGGCCGACCGGCCGGTCGCGCAGGGACGGGTCGATCAGCTGAATGCGATCCCAGTGCCGCTTCGGAATCCGCTCCAGAAGCGCGGCCACCAGGTCGCCCTTGGGGTCGATGACTCCCACACCGCGCCCGGCCTCGATGTCGTCAAGTGCGAGATTGAGCAGCAGGGTGCTCTTCCCGGCGCCGGTGGGTCCGAGGACGTGGACGTGATGGCGGGCGTCAGCAGCGTCGAGAGTTGCTGGGGTCTGGCGGCCGTCCTCGAGAAGGCAGAGGATCTTGCCCTCGTTGCCCGGACGGCGCGCGGGGGTGAGGCTCGTCGGTGCGGTGTCGAAGCCAGCCACGTCGGTTGGGAGATGGAAGAGGCCGGCCAACTCACTGGCGACCAGGACCATCCCGCCGGATGGCGCCACTCGCCCGGCGACCGTTTTATCGAAACGTCGACCGAGCCACACGCGTCTTGGCCGAAAGCCGTTGGCGCCATCGAAGCCTCGAAACGATGCGAGTAGCGCGTGCATATGCGCCTGGGCGGCCGCGTCATTCGATGCGGAAACCCTGAGCCGGAGATCGGCGCAGTAACCCGGACTCCATGCCTTCTCTGCTGGCGGCGCGGGCCGCGACGGCCGCCGCGCCGGCCGCGGCGGATCGGGCTGCTCCGGCAGGACGAGGTGGAACAAGCCGTCGACCACCCAGCCGAGTAGGCTCACCACCAGGCCCCGCTCGGGCTCCAGGCCGGCGAGTTGATCGAGCTGGCGCAGGGCGCGCTTCTGCCAGCTGACGTCGGGACTGATCGCCAGCTGGACCACGGCGGCAGGCGCCTCGGCCAAGGCGAGCATCACCGACCGCAGCGACTCCGGCTTGGGATCGGCCAGAGAGTGAAGCGGGTCGCGATCCAGCCGGAGCCGCGTTCGAGTCGCTGGATCGGGCATCGATACGGCAGCTACTGACGGACGGACCTGGATGCCGGGCAGGGCGCTGCGAAGCAGGACGGAGACCATCCGCTCGAGACGGGCCGGCGCCCAACAGCGAGCACCGAGGTCGCCGGCTTCCGACCAGAGCTCGAGGACGATGTGGGGCTGGCCGAGTAGCCAGCGCTTCCACCAGGGATGCGCGATCGCGTAGAGGCTCTGGAAGAAGAGCACCCATGCGCGGACGTCGGCGGTAGCGCCCTCGGGTGGCAGCAGGTCGAGGAGAACCCCGGGGCGCCGGTGCTCGCGCTCGCGCAGAACCGCGACGCAAACAGCGATTCCGACCGAGACGATCAAGACCAGTTCCGCGACGATGTGGAGTCGGGCAATCATTGGTGGTCCTCCTGGAGTGGGATGAAGCCTTCGATGTGCGGGTCCGGCCACCCGACTTTTCGCGTACTGACCTGGCCCCAGCCGACGACGTTCATTTCGCTGACCGTGTAGGTGCCGGGGCCGACCCCGATCACGACGGCGACGTGGCCGTAGAGGGCGCTGTAGGGGGCGCCGCGTCGGTAGACGGCGATCGCGCCGACGCTGGGTCTGGGTTGGGTGTGGAATCCCTGTGCAGAAGCGTTCGCAAGCCAGTCAGCCGCGTTGCCGTTCCAGGTGACCTTCCGGTTGTAGGCCGCCCACCAGGTGCACTGGCCAAAAGGAAAGCGATCCGGGAAGCCGTCCGCCGGCACCCACGAAAAGAGCCGGACAGCAGGCGTGGGGTGGGGCGCGGAGGCGACAGTCGCCGCCGCGGTGCCCACGACCACAGGAAAGGTGACGAGGAGCAGGAGAGCGGAGAGCAGGATTTTCATGTGCGGCTCTCGTTGCCCTCGATCAGGCGTGACTCCTCGTCGGTCGCG
>DATCPW010000028.1:0-5056 GCA_036569865.1 Candidatus Dormiibacterota bacterium | reverse complement strand
GGCGGTATCGGTCCGCCCTGCCGGAGGTGCTTTAGACGAAAGCTCCGGAGGCGGCCGATGGCCGGGAAGCGATTACTGCAAGCTCTGCCATTCGAACGTCACCTCCCTTTTTGATCTGCGGGCAGGGTATCACGGTCGTTGCGGACCTGAACATACCCCCCGGCGCTACGGCCCCGCCGGCCATTTGTGCCCGAACGGTCCTAGACCGGGACGTCTACGGCCGGCAGGGAGCGCTTATCAGAGTCCTTTGAAGTCCGCCTTGCGCTTTTCGGTGAAGGCCTTGATGCCTTCCTCTGCGTCTTCTGAAACGAAGACTCGGCTGATGGCTTCTCTTTCGATTGCCAGGCCCATGTCCAAAGGCGCGCCGAAGCCTTGCGTGATCGCCACCTTCGCGTGCCCGATCGCGACAGTCGGTCCCGCGGCCAGCTTCTCGGCGTACTCAATGGCACCGGCGCGGCACGCTGCTGCGTCCGGAAACAGCTGGTCGACAAGACCCAGCTCTTTTGCCTCGGCCGGCTTCAACGTCGTCGCGTTGGCAATGAGGTCGATCCCCTTCGAGAGCCCGACGAGTCTTGGAAGTCGTTGCGTCCCGCCCGAACCCGGAAACAGGCCGAGGTTCACTTCCGGCAGACCGATCTGATACGAGCCCTCGGCCGCGAAGCGGAGATCGCACGCGAGCGCCATCTCGAAGCCGCCACCGAGGCAATGTCCGGCGATGACCGCGATGAATACGAGCGGTGTGTTCTCCATCTTTCGGAACGTCTCATGCGCCAGCAGAGCGGTCATGTTGCGAGACCGTGCCGTCCCCGCGGCAAAAGCCGACACGTCCGCACCGGCCGAGAAGAACTTCTCTGAGGCGCTGGTCACGAGCACCGCGCGGATGTCGGGGTCAACTCGCGCATCGTCGATTGCTCCAGCAAATGAGCGAAGAAATGCGTAGTCGTAGCTGTTGGCGGGCGGACGGTCGAGCACGATGATCCCGACCGCGCCTTCCTTCTCCAACCTGACTTGCATGGCACCCCCTCCAACCGCAATCCCGATGACGGGGATAATTATCGAAGTACTGAAAGAAACCTACAGATGTAGAGGGGTGGACAGCTTATGGCAACCATGATCATCGAAGGCGAGCGGGCGAAGGCCGTATCGGGCAAGACGTACGAGGTTCGCAATCCCGCGACCGGCGAAGTGGTCGATGTGGTTCCGGCCGGCGGCCCTGCCGATGTCGACAAAGCGGCCCAGGCCGCGGCGAAGGCGTTTGCGACCTGGTCCAAGCTCGCTCCCGCCAAGCGCGCTGAGATCCTGCACAAGGCAGCCCACCACATGCTCGGCAAGGTGGAGGAGATCGCACCGATCCTGACGAAGGAGCAGGGCAAGACGCTGCTCGAGTCGAGACTCGAGGCGCAGCGCTTCGGCGAGAACATCGCCTGGTTCGCCGACCTCGCAGACAAAGTTCACGGCCAGCACGTGTCGCTGCCAGACACGACGACCTATGGACTCGTCATCCGCATGCCGATCGGTGTCTGCGGCGCGATCGTGCCGTGGAACTTTCCGCTCACGCTGGCGGCGAACAAGGTCGCGCCGGCGATCGCGGCCGGCAACACCGTCGTGCTCAAGCCGGCGAGCACCACGCCACTCTCGACCCTTGCGTGCATCGAGGCGCTCATCGAAGGCGGCCTGCCGGAAGGAGTCGTCAATGTGGTGCTCGGGACGGCGACAGGCGAGGCGATGGTCGACCACCCGCTAATTCGGAAGATCGCGTTGACGGGTTCGACCCCGACCGGCAAGAAGGTGATGGCCCGGGCGGCCGAAGGCTTGAAGAAGATCACGCTCGAGCTCGGGGGCAGCGACCCCTGCATCGTGCTCGACGATGCCGACCTCGATGCCGCAGTAAAGGGAATCTCCATCGGACGCTACTTCAACTGCGGGCAGGCCTGCCTCGCGGTCAAGCGCCTGTACGTGCAGGACGGTGTGTACGACGCTCTGCTCGAGAAGCTCATCGCACGGGTTGCCAAGCTCAAGCCAGGCAACGGCCTGGACAAGGACAGCCGCATGGGGCCGATGCACAGCGAGACGCAGAGGGCCGAGCTCGAGGCCCAGATCAAGGATGCGGTCAGCCGCGGAGCGAAGGTGCTGTTTGGCGGGGGCCGGCCCAAGGGCGAGCAGTACGACAACGGCTGGTTCATCGAGCCGACGATCCTCGTTGACGTGCCGGACGACGCACGCGTTTGGAAGGAGGAGGTCTTCGGGCCCGCACTGCCGGTGCGGCGCATCAAGGACCTGGACGAGGGCCTGCGCCTGGCCAACGACTCGCCCTTCGGGCTTGGGTCGTCGATCTGGACCGCCAACATGGCGCACGCGCGGCGGGCGGTTCAGGAGCTCGAGGCGGGGTACACGTGGGTCAATGCGCTGCAGATCGCGCACGACGAGCTGCCGTTTGGGGGCGTCAAGCAGTCGGGGTTCGGCAAGGAGCACGGCCTCGAGGCCTACTACTCGTACACCGAGCAGAAGTCGGTCGTTTACGGCGGGGTGTAGGGGTTGAGGACTGGGCTTGGCGTGCTTGGCGTGCTGGTGCTGCTCATCGGCGCGTGGTTCGCGGGCCAGGGCCTTGGATTCATCCCGGGCAGCGTGATGACCGGCGACATGAAGTGGTTCTGGATCGGGAGCGTGATGGTCGTGGTCGGGCTGGCGCTGGGGTTCTTCGGGTTCGGGAGAAGGCCGAAGCGCGCTTAGCCGTGCCAGTTAAGGCCCCGCTCCCCAACCCTGCGCGCTAAGCGGCGTTAAGGATCGGCCCAACTGATCGCTCCCCTGAAGGGGAGAGGGAGGACAGCTGGGTTCGCCGGTTACCCCGAGCTAGGCCGTTCTCCCGCTCATGCGGTCCCACTGCGATTGGCACTCGACGCACCGCGTCGCTGCCGGCTGGTACTTGAGGCGCTCCGCCGGGATCCGGCCGGCGCAGCTCTCGCAGATGCCGTACGCGCCCTCGCGGACCCGCTCCAGCGCGCGCTCCACCTGCTCGCGGTTCGCGTCGAGGAGGTGGACGAGGAGGTCAGAGGTCTCGCGGTCGGACAGGGCCTGCGCGAGGTCTGCCTCTTCAGGAATGCCGGTGACCACTCCGCCGGTCACATCGTTTAGAGGTCGGTGCAAGCCGGCCTCCTCGCCGCATGCCGCGGCCAGGTACTCCAAGTTCAACCGCTCGGCCTCGAGCCTCTCCTCGGGCGCCGGATTTGGACCTTTGCGACTCGCCATTGGCAAACCCCTCCTTCCTACTCAGATACCGGACCAGGCAACGGTTTAGTTCGTCGGTCACAACGTCCAGCCATGGCCATGTACTCGGGTCCCGCACAATTAGTCGCCTGTGTCCCGGGCAATGAAGAGACTGACCTTCGTCCTCGTCCTGCTTTTTCTCCTAAACGCTTGCCAGCGTGGTCCGGTAACTCACCCGGCTCCCAGCGTCGCCCAGATCGGCAGCGACCTCAACTGCACGTCCGGAGACCACGCCTTCGAGGATGCCGATGCCGGTTGGGGGTTCTGCTACCCCGCGAACTGGCAATACCTCGAGAGATCGAACTCGAGCACCGGGCCAGCCCGCCTCGACCTACTTCTCTATTTCACGAAGATCACGTGCGTTCCGGGTACGCCAGACCCCTCAGCACCAAGGCCGGTATGTTCACCCGGCACTGGTTCATTCGGTTTGGTGGTCGTCTCGACGTTCGAGATCGGGAGCGCGATCGACCTGGCCAGCTGGATGCAGGCCAACCTGAACCCCGTGCCGACAGGGCAGTCGATCCAGTGGGCCAACGCCACCGAGGCGATGCAGCTGAGCGACGGCCGCCGTATCGCGCTCACGCAGCATCACGTGGTCATCCTGGATCTGCGCGCCACCAAAGACGGGCTCGACCTGGAGGCCCAGCTCTCGACCAGGCTGGGCTCCTGGAAGTTCCTCTACTGATCTAGGGGTGTTCTAGCTCGGTCGCTTGAACAGGGTCTGGAGCTTGACCGCCAGTCCCATGTCGCCCTTCACCTGGAGCTTGCGCGACATGAAGGCGGACATCCCGTCCATCTGGCCCGTCATGATCTTCACGAAGTCACCAGAGTCGGCGACCAGCGTGAGGTTGGCGTTCTCAGGCGCGTCGCCCTTGCCGGACTCGGCCTTGCCGTCGTGGATCTTGACCCACCACTTGCCGCCGTGGTCCCCGCTCAGGTCGAACTGGATGGTCGCCTTGGTCGTGCCTGCCTTCTCCGCCACCAAAAAGCGGGGCAGGGCTTCGACGATCTGGTCGGGTGTCAACTGGACTTCAGACATTTGCTCCTCCTGAGGAGATCCCCCGGCGCGCAGAGCGGCGTTGAGGATGGCCCTACCGATTGCTCAACAACACGTTCAGTTTATCCGGGTCGGCGACAATGCCGGAGAAATGGCGACGGAGCTTGGCCTGACCGAGGTGGCAGCTGACGTCTTCGAGCTGCGCCTGCCGATCCCGTTCGAGGACGGCCTGGTCAACGTCTTCCTCTTTCCGGACGGCGACGTTGCGGACCTCGTGGATTGCGGCATGAACACCGAGGAATCGGTCGAGGCGATTCACGCAGCGGTGAAGCATGTGGGGGCAAGGCGCCTTCGGCGGCTGGTGGTCACCCACATCCACCCGGACCATTACGGCGCCGCGGGCATCTTCGCGGGCCCCGGGCTCGCCGACCTCTACCTGCATCGCCTCGAGGTCCCGCTCGTAGAACCGCGATATATCGAACTTGAGCACCTCGTGAAGGAGGTGCGCACCTACCTGCTGGTCAACGGCGTCCCCGAAGACGAAGCGGAGGTGCTGAGCAACTCTCAACGCGCGCTGAGCGAGATCGTGAAGCCCGCGACACCTGCAGTCCAGCTGGAGGGCGCCGAAACGCTGCAGTTGGGCCGCCGGCGGATGAGGGTGGAATGGACCCCCGGCCATTCGCCGGGCCACATCTGCTTGTACGACGAGGGCGACAAGCTGCTGCTCGCCGGCGACCACATGCTGCCCGAGCTTTCACCCAACATCGGCCTTCATCCGCAGAGCACTCCAGATCC
>DATCPW010000027.1:0-7762 GCA_036569865.1 Candidatus Dormiibacterota bacterium | reverse complement strand
CGCGTACTGGGAGCCGGCCAAGTGGGTGGCGAAGCTGCGTGAAGCAAAACTGCAACAGGAAGACGGACGGCCGCTGCTGATGCAGACCGAGATGAGCGCCGGACACTCGGGTCCGTCCGGGCGTTACGAATCTTGGCGGGAGGAGGCTCTCATCACGGCTTTCGTATTGAGCCAGCTCGACTTGACTTCGTAGCGAGTGGGATTTACATTAACCGGGTCCCCACACTCATCCGGGTGTGTCCAAGACGATCCTGAGGAGAGACCAATGTTGCTGACCGAGGAGCTGAGCTTCGCCATCGATGGCGGAGTGTGCCTTCTCGAGACCGCACATTGAGTCTGTTCCGGTAAAGAACCTCTAGAAACAAACCACCGAAAGGGACCGTGCGGCCGTTGGGCACCGCACGGTCCTTTTTGTTTTCCACCACAGATTCCAAAGGAGTAATCAGGCGATGACAGCAGCAGCTATACGGCTGCAAGGCGTCACCAAATCGTTCCGGCGCCGCGAGCGCGAAGCCGGCGCGCCCTGGTGGCGCCGCGACTGGAAGGACAAGGTTGCCCTCCACGAGCTCGACCTGGTGGTGGAGGCGGGAGGCGTTACGGGCATCCTCGGACCCAACGGAAGCGGGAAGTCGACGCTCATCAGGATCCTCGGCACGCTGCTCACCCCAGACGCCGGCAAGGCGATGGTGTTCGGCTGGGACGTGGTCGCGGAACCTCTCGCCGTACGAAGGCACGTGAACCGTGTCTCGGTCGAAGCCGCCTTCTTCAAGGAGCTGAGCCCGTGGGAGAACATGCTGTACGCCGCCCGCCTCTATGGCGGCGGCCAGGGCGGCACGCGCAAGCAGGTCATGGAGCTGCTCGACAGGCTCGGCCTGCCGATGGACACCGTCGACCAGCCGATGAAGGCCCTTTCGCGCGGGCAGCAGCAGAAGGTCGCGATCGCGCGCAGCTTCCTGACCGCTCCTTCTCTCCTGCTGATGGACGAGCCGACGACCGGTCTGGATCCCCGTTCGAAGAAGGAGGTCCAGAGCCTCCTTCAAATGTTGAGAGCCGAGAGCGAGGTCACGGTCCTGCTCTGCACCCACGACATGGACGAGGCCGCAGCGCTGTGCGATCGCGTCTTGATGATGGACGAAGGTCGCGTGCTCGCCGACGGCAGCCCTGAGGAGCTCGGCCGCAAGTTCGCGAACGGAAACGGCCCGGCCAGCCTCGAGGACGTCTTCATGCAACTGAGCGGCAAGGAGTTCGCGAGGGAAGAGGAGGGACAGTCGGGATGAGCGTAGGCACCCGTCACGTCGAGTTCAACGCGCTGTTCGGCTTTGCCGAAAGGCAGCTTCACGTCGTCAAGCGCTACTGGGTGTGGGAGGTCGTTTGGCTCTTCTACAGCCTGGTCAGCGTGCTGTCGATCGGCTTTCTCGCATCGGGCCTGGGCACGCTTGGCGTCGAGGGCGGGTCTTTCGACCTGCGCAAGGCGCAGCTGTATCTGCTGGTCGGCGCTCTGTTGTGGGGCTATCTCTCGCTCGTGTTCATGGAAGCCGCGTACGCGATCGCCTGGGAACGATGGGAAGGCACCATCGAGTACACGTTCATGGCTCCGATCCGGCGCATCACGCACCTCTTCGGCATCTGCCTGTTCGCCATCGGCTACGGCCTTGCTCGAACCTTCGTCGTGCTGCTCATCGCGGCCGCGATGTTCCAGCTCGACTTCTCCCACGCAGACATCCCGGCCGCTCTCGCCGTGCTCGCCGCTTCAACAGTGCCGCTGATCGGCCTTGCCATCTTTACTTCGGTCCTCCCGCTGCTCTCGCCCCAAAAGGGTGAGCAGATGTCGGTGGCGGTCCAGGGTTTCCTGCTGCTGGTGTCGGGGGTCTACTACCCGCTGACCGTGCTGCCGCTGCCGATGCAGCTGGCCGGCGCCGCCTCACCGCTCACCTACGCGCTCCAGGGCATCCGGGACAGCCTGCTGGACGGCAAGAACCTCGAGGCCGAGCTCCCCACCATCGGCATCCTCCTTCTGATGGGAGCAGTGATGATCCCAGCCAGCCTTTGGGTCTTTTCATGGGCTGAAAACCGGGCCAAACGGCTGGGTCTGCTCAAGAGAAGTGGGTAAAGAAGCGTTAGGAACCCGTTAAGTTAAGTCCAAACTAATGTTCGGGACTATCACATTTTAGCCCCGGATCTTGAGTCTCCTCGGCCTGTCGACACTACATGTTGTGGTCAGAGGGCTACCGGTCGCAGGCCCGGCCCAACATGTTGTGGTAAGGCTATTGACAGGCCCAGTACCACTTGATACGGTTCGCGGCGAATCGCGGTGATCAGTGGGGAGAAGTGGTGAATCAAGCAACATGGAAGCATACGTCGCACCCTACGTCCAAGTACGGCACGCCATACACCTCCTCTATGCCACTTCTCCCCGCAGCCGCGATGGCGCCGATCACGACCCGGATTCTCACACACCTCGTGGGGGCCTGAATGGTCAACGGCACGCACCGGTCAAGGGCCCTGGACAGGCGGCGCCTGGGGCTCACAGCGACCTTCGCTAGAGATCTGTGGCAGCGCGCGACGGCGATGAATCACCGTTTCGACAAGCTCGGCAACGAGATGCCGCTCGAGCTGCACGGCTGTGGCTGCGGGCTTTGCGCGCGTCAGCAGCGCGCGCTCCGGCAGTTTTGGGAGGCCTGATGAGTGTTCACAGGGGCCTACCGAGTTCGAGTGGACGAGAAGGGCAGGCTGGCCATCCCGGCCGCCTTCCGCAAGCAGCTTCCGGAAGGGAGCTTCGTGTCGCTCGGCCTGGACGCCGTGTTGGCGATCTATCCGCCGGAGCTGTGGGCAGCCCTGGCCGAGAGCCTGTTGAGCCCGCTCCCGAGCGCCGACCATCGAGCGCTGGCGCGAACTCTCTACTCGCTCTCGGAGGCGTTCGAGCCGGACGGCCAGGGACGGATCATCCTGCGTCCGGAGCAGCGCAAATTGGCGGAGATCGGCTCCCCATCGTCAGTGGTGGTAATCGGGAGCGGGTCTCGAGTGGAAATCTGGCAAGAGGCCCGATGGGACAACTACAGCGCCGACGCGCAAGGGCGCTTTACCGAATCCGCTGACAGGGTGATCTCAGCTCGCTGAGCCCGCACCAACCCGCACTTTCACAAGAGGTAATAGAGCTGCTTCAGCCCGGACCGGGCGCAGTCGCGATTGACTGCACGGTCGGGCAGGCGGGCCACGCCCGCCTGATCCTGGAGAGAATCATTCCTGGCGGCCGGCTGCTCGGGATCGACCGCGATCCCGCAGCCGTCAAAGCCGCGCAGGCGGCGCTAGGGCCATCGGCGGTACTCGTCAACGGTCGCTTCAGCGATCTCGAGTCAATCGCAAGCGAAGCCGGTTTCAGCCCTGCCGACCTGATCCTCTTCGACTTCGGTATCTCAAGCACCCAGCTCGACGCTCCCGAGCGCGGATTCAGCTTCCGCGGAGAAGGACCGCTCGACATGCGCATGGATGTAACAACCGAGCTCACGGCCGAACAGATAGTCAACACGTTCGAGCCCTCTGAGATCGAGCGCATCCTTAGGACCTACGGCGAAGAGCGATGGGCGCGCAGGATTGCGCAATTCATAGTGCGGCGGCGCCCGCTTCGCACCACGCGCGACCTGGCTCAGGCGGTGGAAGCCGCGATCCCAAGGAAGGCTTGGCCCCGCGACATCAACGTCGCGACCAGGACATTTCAGGGACTGAGGATCGCCGTTAACAACGAGCTCGACGAGATCGAGGCAGGACTGCAGGCAGCTCTTATGACACTTAAACCCGGTGGTCGTATGGCGACGATCAGCTTCCATTCTCTGGAAGACCGTTTGGTGAAGTCATTCTTCAACGTCGAGTCCAAAGACTGCATCTGCCCACCCCAGCAGCCAGTCTGCACCTGCGGCCACCGGGCAACCCTTCGCACCATCACGCGCCGTCCAGTCCGTCCTTCCGAAGAGGAGGCGGCGGCCAACCCACGAGCAAGGTCGGCGCGGCTGAGGGTCGCTGAAAAGCTCTGAACTAGCGTATCCCCCCCTTCCCAAAAGTCCTGGTGGCCGGCCCAACCCCTCCGGTCACCAGGCACCACCGTTTCACCAATCGTCCCAGACAACGTTCAAGCAAAAGATGAGGCACACGTTTTGATATCAACCCGAATACTGACGCGGCGCCGATTAGGCACCGCCGGCGTGCAGCACGTGCCCGCCAGGCGTCGCCGGCGCACGCGTGGCTTCGTTCAGGTGGCAAGCAAGGCAACAGTTGAGCGCTTGCACCTGAATGCGTTCGGCCACACCTACATCGGCCTTGGCGCCGTACTGATCTGCCTCCTCTTCTACCTTGCGCTCGCGGCGCAGATCACCGCTTCGTCATATGACATCGCGAGGCTTCAGGATCAGCAGCGCCAGCTGCTCGCGGAGCAGGACCAGCTGCGCTACCAGGAGGTCACGCAGCACGCCCCGGCCTCGGTCCAGCAATCGGCCGCCCACAGCGGCATGGTGCGCACGACGCCGACCCGCTACGTCAACACGCAGGCGGTTGCCATCAACCTGTCCGCGCCGATTGGCGCGGCTCCCACCGACTCCACTCCGCTCTGGCAGCGGATGATGGCTGCGATTGTCGAAAAGGTCGTGGGCGCCCATGACGTAATGGCCGCCGGCCGCTGATGGCGGCAGGGGTCTTCGGTTTCAGACCCCCCGGACGTATCGAGCGCGCCACCTCAACCCGGCTGCGCATCCTGTGCATGCTCGGTGTCGCATTAATCCTCTCGGGTGTCGTGTGGTCGCGTCTTGCCTACTGGCAGGTGTTGCGGCACGCGCAGCTTTCTCAGCAGGCCGCAGCGCAGTATCGCGAGCTGGTCGAGCTTCCCGCCATACGCGGAGCGATATTCGACCGCAACATGGTCCAGCTGGTCGTCAACACGACCGTCTATTCGGCGTTCGTCTCTCCAGACCAGGTGCCGGCCGCGCAGCGCGACCAGGTCGCCAGCGCTCTTTCCACAGTGCTCGGTGTCGATCGAGCGTCGGTGCTGGACACGCTCTCCTCGAACCGCAAGTTCGCGTACATCCTGCGTCGCTTCTCCAAGGACAAAGCAGACCACCTGCGCACGATGAAGCTGCCAGGCGTTGGGTTGGAGCAGGAGCTGCAGCGCTCCTACCTTCCCGGGACAACGATCAGCTCGACACTGGCGGCCAACCTGCTTGGTTTTGTCACCTACGACGGCCAGGGTCAGTACGGGGTAGAGGCCAATTACCAGAGCGTGCTTGCCGGCAAGCCCGGTTACATCTCGAGCTATCGCGACCTCGCCAACCGGGAGATCGTCCTCGGCACCCACATACACCAGGACCCGGTGCCCGGCGCCGCCCTGGTCACTTCCCTCGACGCCAACATCCAGTACCTCGCCGAGCAGGCCCTGGCCGAGGGCGTCAAGAGGGCGAAGGGCGAGAGCGGAAGCGTGCTGATCATGGACCCGAAGACCGGCGGCATCGTCGCGTGGGCCGACTACCCCACCTACAACGCCAACAACTTCACCCACACGCCAACGGCCCTCTTCAAGGACAACGTCCTGAGCTATGTCTACGAGCCGGGGTCCGTCATGAAGGTGGTGACGCTGGCCGGAGCCATCGACGCGGGGAAGATCAAGCCGAGCACCGTGATCGACGATCCGGGCGCGCTGTACATCGGCGGCTATCGGATCGCCGACTGGGACGGCGCCAACCACGGGAAGATCAACTACACGTACGTCCTCGAGCATTCGCTCAACGTGGGCGCCATGAAGGCGATGCTGGCCGAAGGCCACGCCTCCTTCTATCAGTACCTGCGGAGCTTCGGGTTGACTCAGCCGAGCGGGGTTGACGTCGCCGGCGAGAGCTTCATACCGCCGCCCAGCTCGAAAAACATGGCCCCCTCCCAATACGCGACCTCGGCGTTCGGTCAGGGCATCGACGTCAATATGGTGCAGATGCTGTCGGCGATCAACGTGATCGCCAACGGCGGCAAGTACGCCCCGCCACACGTCGTCGAGCGGATCGGCAACAAGATCAACCCGGTGATGCTCCTGCCTCAGCGGCAGGTCGTGAGCGCCGCCACCGCCAGGCAGATGACAAAGATGATGCAGGCGGTCGTGCAGAACGGCTCGGGCTTTACCTCGCGCGTGCCAGGCTTCGAGAACAACCAGGCCGGCAAGACGGGCACCTCGCAGATCCCGGTCAACGGCAAGTACACGCTGAACGTATGGGCGTCCTTCGTTGGCTTCCTGCCCGCGAACCACCCGCGGTTCACGATGATCGTCGTCGTCCGCAAGCCGCACGCTCCCGGCAGCAACCTGGACTGGACCCTCAACGACGGCTATATCACTGCGGGGCCGATCTGGCAGAAGATCGCTCAGGCCATGGTAGCCAACTGGCATATAGCCCCAAGCCATTCATAGCCTCCGGCCTAGGCCGCGCGTTACAAACTAAGTAGATGCGCTACACCCTCCTCGAGATTCTCGGGGCGACTGGCGGCGGGCAGATTGGCGGCACCTTTGTCGGCAACGCCTTCTCGAGCTTTCACACCGACTCGCGTGAGGTGGTGGAAGGCGGCGTTTTCTTCGCGCTCAAAGGCGCCGAGATGGACGGACACGATTTCGTGCCCGACGCAATTGCGCATGGAGCAGGCCTTCTGGTCGTCGAGCGGCGTATGGAGTCGGTCCCTGGTGTCGGCCAGGTGCTGGTTGCCAACGCATGGGATGCGCTGTATGCGCTCGCGCGGTTCGGGGCTGATCGGGTGAAACCCCTTGTCGTCGCGATCACCGGCAGCAACGGCAAGACCTCGACAAAAGAGCTCGTGTCAGCAGCGCTTGGCCGCCGTTACAACGTCCTGCACACGTCCGGAAACCTCAACACCGAGACCGGCGTCCCGCTCACCATGCTTCGCCTCGAGCCCGAGCACACTGCGCTGGTGCTCGAGATGGGCTTGCAGCGGCCCGGCGACATCGGCCGCCTGGTCGAGCTGGCGCAGCCGTCGATCGGCATCATCACCAACATCGGCATCGTCCACATCGAGTTTTTCACCTCGCAGGATGAGCTGGCGGCGAGCAAAGGCGAGCTCGTCAAAGGCTTGCCCGAATCCGGTCTTGCGGTGCTCAACGCAGACGACAAGTACTTCGACTACCTCTCTGGCATGACTCCGGCAGGCGTGACCAGCTTCGGTTTTGCCAAAGGCGACTACCGCGCGGAGAACTACCGAGCGATGCCCGAGGGCGGATCGACGTTCTCGGTCCGGGGCACCGATGTGCGCCTGCGGCTCGAGGGCCGCCACCAGGCGCTGAATGCTGTTGCGGCGCTCGCCGCGGCCGATTTCGCGGGCGTGCCGCTGGAGGTGGGCGCCGAAGCGCTTGCCGAGGTGGCTGTCGATCATCGACTGCAGGAGATCAAGGCGCCCGCGGGCTTCATCGTCGTTGACGACGCTTACAACGCGAGCCCGGAATCGATGCTCGCGGCTTTTACCGCCCTGAGCGATCGGCCGAAGAGCGGACGCCTGCTGGCCGTGCTCGGCGAGATGCGCGAGCTGGGCGGCCTTGCCGATGAATCCCACCGCGTCGTCGGCCTGCACGCCGCCAAGGTGTTCGACGCGATTTGCGTGATCGATGGCGAACGAGCGCGCATCCTTGCCGAAGCCGCCGGCGCGGAGATCGTCCCCAATCGGGCCGAGGCGGTCTTGTGGGTGAGGCGCAACGCGCTCGAGGGCGACCGTGTGCTGATCAAGGGATCGCATG
>DATCPW010000026.1:0-4005 GCA_036569865.1 Candidatus Dormiibacterota bacterium | reverse complement strand
TGTTGGTGTTGGTTGGATTCGGCACCAAAGCGGGCCTCGCGCCCATGCACAGCTGGCTGCCGGATGCGCACAGCCAGGCCCCTTCTCCGATCTGCGCGCTGCTTTCCGGCGTCGAGCTCAACTGCGCGATGCTCGGCATCCTTCGGGTCTTCGCCCTGACGGCACCGGCGGCCGGCGTGAGCCACCTGCGTCTGGTGCTGGTTCTGTTCGGTCTGTTCTCGCTCCTGGTGGCAGTTGTCTTTCTCATCTCGCAGCGCGACTTCAAGCGCTTGCTGGCCTACTCCTCGATCGAGCACATGGGTCTCATTGCTTTGGGCGTGGGGATAGGCGCTCCGCTGGCCGTGTTCGGCGCCATGCTGCAGATGGTCAATCACGCGCTGGCTAAATCGCTGATGTTCTTCGCCACAGGCAATCTGCTGCTGCGCTTTCGCACCCGAGCGATGGCAGACGTAGGTGGATTGGTTCGCACCATGCCTGCTACCGCGGTGCTCGCGATACTCGGCGGGCTGGCGATCGCTGGTGCGCCGCCGTTCAGCCTCTTCGTGTCCGAGTTCTCGATCATCGCCGGCGCCGCTCGCAGCAATCAGATCATCGCCGCCGCCATTGCCGCGCTGCTGTTGGTGATCGCCTTCATCGCCATCGTTGCGCCTTTCAACCGGATGTCGTTCAGCGCACCAAAAGCAGTCGATGGCGTGGCGACCGAAATCAACCCTGTGGTGTTGGTGCCCGGTTATTTGTCCCTGGCCGCGGTCATCGTGTTCGGGGTTTGGATTCCCGGTCCCCTCCACGATCTGCTGGCCGGCGCAGCGCATTTGGTGGCCCCATGAGCGGAATGGCTGAGCTGGCGCAGGTCGTCGGCCTCAACCCTAGATCGGGCGCAGAAGGCGAGCTTTGGGTGGAATGCGACGAGGCTCAATTCGACAGCGCCGCCAAGGAACTGGCCACGCGAGCCTTACTCTCAGATCTGTTCGCCAGCATTACTGAGGGTGTGCCGTCGCTGACGGCCGTCTTCTCCACCGCCGGGGATAGCTCATGGCTGCTGCTGCGGACGAAACTTGCTGATGACCACTTTCACTCGCTTACGCCTGCTGTTCACGCGGCCAGCTGGTACGAGCGCGAGATCGCTGAGATGTATGGCTTGCACCCTGATGGTCACCCAGCCGCCCAGCCACTTCGGCTTCACGACTGGCCGCATGCATACCGCCCGATGCGGGATCCGCTTAACGAGATGAAGTCTCTGCCGCACGGGCATGGCGACAGGGTGCCGAGGGTTCGGGGCCAGGGAGTTTTTCAGCTTCCGCTCGGTCCCGTGCGCAGCGGACCCCAGGAGTCCGCCGAGTTTCTGTTCAATTCCGGCGGCGAAGACCTTGTCATGGTCGCGCCGCGCTTCGGCTACAAGATGCGCCTGGTCGAGCGTCTGGCTGAAGGCAAGTCGGTGGAAGACGCGCTGCTGCTGGCCGAGCGGCTGGCGGGAATTTCGACATTTGCAAACGCGCTCGCATTTGTTCAGGCGGCCGAGCGGGCGGCGGGGATAGAAGTGGGGGAGGAGACGCGCCGGGCGCGCTCCCTGCTCAATGAGCTGGAGCGCCTCCATCACCACTTCGGCCACCTCGGCCGAGTGGCGGACTCGACCGGAATGGCGGTTCCCGCAGCACAGTACGCCGCCCTCAAGGAGGAGGTCCTGCGGATCGGCGCTGACCTGGTTGGCCACCGCTACCTCCGCGGCGCTTTGGCTCCCGGCGGGCTGGCGCTGCAGCTTGCCGAAGTCGGACGGAGGCATCTTGCTGCGGCGATACCGCACTGGGAGAAGAACGCAAAACGGCTCGAGAGCCTGCTCGAGGACACCGCAACCTTCATCGACCGCCTCGACTCGACCGCGGTTCTGGCAGTCGATTACGCGGCACTGCACAACCTCGTCGGTCCGATTGGTCGCTCGACCGGAGCGGATCGTGACTGCCGGCGCGACCACCCCTACGCCGCATACGAAAACCTGCAGTTCGATGTCCTGGTCAAATCGCAGGGCGACGCTCTTGCCCAGGTTCGCATCGTGTTTTTCGAGATCCGACAGGCCTTGCGATTGGTCGAGCAGCTTATCGAGCATTGGCCCCAAACAGAGCCGGCGACCGGGCTGGTGACGAGAGGAGGCAGCGCTTTGGGCTGGGCCGAGGCTCCGGGCGGCGAGGCGCTGCACTTCGTCGAGTTGGATTCGGGCGGTCGCGTCAGACGATGGCGAGCACGCCCGCCAGCGGTGGTCAATTGGCATCCGTACGCGCATGCCTGCGCGAGCGGCAACAACCTGACCGACTATCCGGTGATCGAGGCCAGCTTCGGTCTTTCGCATTCGGAGTTCGACCGCTGATGTCACGTTGGATCGCGCTCGGGCTGCGGAGCGGAATCAAGACCACGTCATTTCCGAAGGCAGGCGATGCCGAGGCAAGCAACGTGCCGACCGCCATCGAGCTGAACCCCGACCGCCTGACTCCTGAACTGGCTTTGGCAGCCGCCTCGGTGTGTCCGACCGACGCCATCATCGCCGACGGGGACACTACTGCCGGCGCCCTGGCTTTCGACATGGGGCAGTGCATCCTCTGTGGCCGCTGTGTCCGTAAGGCGCCCCAAGCCTTCGCGTATCGGCGCGATCCGCGCGTCGGCGTCGTCGACCGAGGCAAGCTGCAAACGCGGGTTACCTGGAAGGAGGGGCGAATCGCCGCGGTCGAGCGCGGCGACGGCAAGCCGGACCCAGCAGCCGAAGCCAAAGAACTGCGCCGACGCGCTAATCGTATGTTCGGCCACTCACTCCACATCCGCCACGTCGACGCCGGATCGTGCAACGGCTGTGAGTCCGAGCTGCAACTCTTGACGTCGCCCTATTACGACCTGGCGCGCCTCGGCATCTTCTTCACTCCCACGCCGCGTCATGCGGACGCCCTCCTCGTCACCGGCGTGGTGACAAGGCAGATGCATTCGGCGCTTACAGAGACCTTTGCCGCGATGCCGGAACCGAAGCTGGTTGTGGCCGCAGGTGTTTGCGCGATCGGCGGAGGCTGCTTCGCCAGTGGTCCCACGAACCACGGACCGCTTGACAGTGTGCTGCCGGTCGACGTCTATATCCCGGGCTGCCCGCCGTCGCCCTCAGCGCTGATTCACGGGCTACTGCTGGCGATTTCGAGAGCCGAGGAGCGCCACCGGGCAGGAGAAGCCGACGATGGCTCTTGAGCTGGTTTTCGTTGCGATCGGCTGCTACCTCGCCGGCGCGGTGATCGCACTGGGGATCTTCGGCTGGAAGGCGGCGCGGTACCTGGCCGCGGCTGCGGGGACTGTCGGTTCACTCGTGCTTGTGGTAGCTGCCGTGATCGCACTTACTTCGACCGAGCTCACCTTGACGCTTCCGGCCAGCACGCCGTTGGGAGGCTTCGAGGTTCGCACGAACGCCCTGGCCGGCATGTTCTTGCTTTTGACCGGCCTACTTGGGACGGCGATCTCGATCTATTCGTCGGACTACACAGCCCATGTTGGGGGGCCGCCGCGGCAGGCAGCTCTGTTCGGACTGCTGAACCTGTGCCTGGCTTCCCTGGTCCTGCTGCTGACCGCCGGCAACGCTCTCACCTTCCTGCTCGCGTGGGAGCTGATGTCGATCCTGACCTACCTCCTCGTGACCATCGAGTACGACCACGAGGGGACGCCGCAGGCGGCCTTCCTGATGCTGGCTCTGAGCGAAATCGGCTTTGTCGCGATGGCGTTCGGCTTCGCTTTGATCGGAGCTTTCGATCCTGGTCGTGACTTCGCGTCGCTGGCCTCCGCGAGCCTGCCGGCCGGCACGGCGAACGCTGCTTTTGTCCTCTTCCTGTTCGGATTCGGCGCCAAGGCGGGTTTGTTGCCACTGCAGGGTTGGCTTCCGGAGGCGCACCCGGCGGCGCCGTCCAACATCTCGGCGCTTCTCTCCGCAGTCGTGGTCAAGATGGCGATTTACGGACTCGTGCTGACCACCATAGTCATGCTCGGACC
>DATCPW010000025.1:0-5177 GCA_036569865.1 Candidatus Dormiibacterota bacterium | reverse complement strand
CTCGATGACAAAACAGAAGACCTGGACGGCAAAAACGGCGGAATTGAAGCGCCGGGCGCGCGCAGGGTGCATTTTTTGAGGAGACGGTGAGCAAACAGAAGACCTGGACGGCAAAGACGGCGGAATTAAAGTCCGACTGGTTTGTGGTCGACGCCACTGATCAGATACTCGGCCGCCTAGCCAGCTCCGTGGCCAAGATCCTTCGGGGCAAGCACAAGCCCACCTTCACGCCGCACCTCAACACCGGCGATCACGTGATCATCATCAACGCGGCCAAGGCCAGGGTCAGCGGCGCCAAGCTCACCGGCAAGCACTACACCCGCTACACGGGCTACCCGGGCGGCCTACGCACGCGCAGCCTCCAGGTGGCCAAGGACCTGGACCCGACCTTCCCTCTGATGAACGCGGTGAAGGGAATGTTGCAGCACAACACGCTCGGCGCGGACATGCTCACCCGACTACGCATCTACGCCGGGGCCGAGCATGGGCACCAGGCCCAGCAGCCGAAGGTGATCACCTTCGACTCAAAGGGAGACATCAAACTTGGCTGACGCCTTTCTCAGGGGAACCGGCCGTCGCAAGAACGCGGTTGCGCGCGTGCGCATCCAACCCGGCGAAGGCCGCGTCCTGATCAATGACAAGGAAACGCTCGCATACCTGGGTCGTCGGGTCCTGGAGATGGCAGCCCTCGCGCCGCTGCGCGTCACCAGCACTCAGCGCAAGTTCGACATCAGCGTCAAGGTGGTCGGCGGCGGCACGAGCGGCCAGGCCGGCGCCATCTCGCACGGCATCGCCCGCGCGCTCATCAAGTACGACCCCGACTTCAGGCCCGCCTTGAAGAAGGCCGGACTGTTGACTCGCGACCCCAGGATGAAGGAGCGCAAGAAGTACGGCTTGAAGAGGGCCCGCAAGGCTCCGCAGTACACGAAGCGCTAGTCGTGCCCTCGCGCCGGCTGGACTGGCCGGACTGTCGCAACACGCGGGACCTTGGCGGACTTCCGTTGGCAGGCGGTCTCACGCGCAGCCGCATGCTCGTCCGCTCGGACAACTTGCGCAGCCTCACGGCCCAGGGCCAGGAGGCGATGGTCGCCTATGGGGTCACCGACGTCATCGACCTGAGAAGCGAGTCCGAGGTTGCGTCATCGCCGAGCCCATTCGCCGCCATGGAGCCCTTTGCCGGCCCGGCGCCCACTTATACGCACCTTCCCCTTGTCGACGACGCGACAATGCGCAAGCTGGCCGAGGCGCCGAACATGTTCGAGCGGTATCTGATGATGCTCGACCACCGCGCGTACGCATTCAGCGGAATCTTCACAGCGCTGGCGAAAAGCGAGGGGGCCGCCGTCTTCCATTGCTTCGCCGGCAAGGACAGGACCGGGATGGTGGCGGCGATGAGCCTTGCGCTCGCTGGGGTTGATCTCGATTCGATCGCAGCGGATTACGCCGAGACCGACTCCCAGATGGCGACGCGATATGAGGAATGGCTGGCGGCGGCTCCGCCCTCGCAGCTCGACGAGATGCGCGAGGACCTACGCTGCCCGCCCGAGCGGATCGTCGCGGTGCTGGAACGGCTGGACCAGAAGTGGGGAGGAGTCGAGGGCTACCTGGAGGCGGCCGGCATGCCGGCCACAGACATCTCGACCCTGCGGTCAAAGCTCAACAGCCATCAGTAGGTCCCATCCTGGTCGCCGCTTGCGCGCCTGACTCAGCCGCCGGCCAGCTCTCCGACCGCTTCGCTGAATACCTCGTGGTGCTTGTCCACGTCCTCTTTGCTGGTCGCGGGCGACATCAGCGCCATATTGTGGAACGGCGTCATGAGGATCCCGCGGTTCGCGAGGAAGACGTGTAGGTAGTCCTCGAGCTCGCCGTCGGTCGCCGCATGAGACTCCGTCCCATTCGCGGGAGGCGGCGACGTGAACCGGTACTCGGTTCGCGCACCCAGCTGGCTCACTGACCAGGGAAGCTCGTAGGTGTCGATCGCCTGCTGCACGCCGGCTGTGAAAAGGGTGCTGAGCGAGATCATCGTCTCGAACGCCTTGTCGGTGAGAACGTGCTCGAGCGTCGCGCGTGCCGCGGTGATGGAAACCGGATTGCCGGCCAGCGTGCCGCCAACGCCACCCACGTCGACCATGTCCAGGTCGGCTCGACTGGCGAGGTGGTGCGCGAGCTCCTCGGACATTCCGTATGCCCCGACCGGAATCCCGCCCGCGATCGCCTTGCCGATCGTCAGCATGTCAGGCGCGAGACCCCAGGCCCGAGTCGCGCCGCCGGGGCCGGCTGAAAACGTATGAGTCTCGTCGTTGATGAGGAGGGTTCCGTACTTCTTCGTGAGTGTCCTGACCTCGGCGAGATATCCGTCCCGAGGCAGCACGATTCCCATGTTGGTGAGCGCCGGCTCCATCAGCATGGCGGCGACGTCGTTGTGTGCGAGCTCGCGCTCCAGCCCCTCGAGATCGTTGTATTCGGCGACCCTGCTGGTCGTCGTGACATCGGATGGAGCGCCGACGTTGCCCTCGCGGCTCGTCCCGTGACCATCCGCGCCGACGACGATCAGCGACTCGTCGACGGTGCCGTGATAGCAGTAGCTGTTGAACAGGACCTTCGGCCGGCCGGTGATCGCTCGCGCAAGCCTGATCGCCCACCGGTTGGCGTCGGTTGCGGTCAGCGAGAAGCTCCAGAAGGGCAGGCCAAAACGGCGGGCCAGCTCGGTGGCCACCCAGTCTGCGTCGGTGGTGGGCATCATCGTGGTCACGCCGCCCCTGCCCGCAATCTGCTCGAGCACCGCGTCGACCATGGGCTTGGGCGAATGGCCGGCCATGGCGCCGGTGTCGCCGAGGCAAAAGTCGACGAGCATGTGGCCGTCGAGGTCCTCAACACGGGCACCGTGAGCTTTCGCGGCGTAGAGCGGAAACCCCCCAGCCGCCTTGTTCATCCATGTCATCGGAACGCGCCCCAACAGGTGCCGCGCGCCGTTGTAAGCCGCGAAGGAACGTGGATTACGATCCTTAAAAGCCGCGCGCTCGCGCTCCAGCAGATGTGAAAGCCGACTGCGATCGATCAAGCGAACGTCTCCATGCGTGTGAGATTGTCGGCCATCGTCAGGCGCCGACGCTCGTCAAGCGGCGCGACCTGGGCTTCTCGCGCTGGCAAACATGTCAAACGTCGGTGGAACGGCGAGGAAGTGACCGTCATCTGTTTTGACAAGCTGCCAACCCCCTTCGTGAACCATCCGGTGGTGCCGGTAACACAGAAGGACAAGGTTCGGAAGGTCGGTTCCTCCACCTCTGATCCAATGCACGATGTGATGCCCCGACGTCCAGCTGGCCGGTCGGTCGCAACCGGGAAAGCGACAGCCTCTGTCGCGAACATCCAGTGCCCGCTTTTGCGCGGGCGATATCACCCGCCTTGAACGCCCGACATCGATCACGGCCGAGTCCGAGCCGAGCAGGATGCGTGTGACGTTGCAATCGCACGCGATACGCTCCACAGCCTTCGCGGAGATTGGCAAAGAGAACTCGAGGTCGGCGGCAGAGGCGCCGGCGCGCTGCAGCAACGTGTCGAGCGTTGTGGTGACCTGCAGGTGTGCGCGCTGGCTCGATCGCTGTGGCATCGATCCACTGTCCAGCGAATGGTGCGCAAGCTCGACAAACGCATCGGCCAGGCGCCGATCGCGCTTGCGGTCGTCATCCTTGCCGGCGCGCCTTGCTAGAGGCTCGAGCGCAGTACGCAGAATCGCGCCACCTTCACGATCGAAGACGCCCCTCAGCCAGACCATGCCACCTTCGCCGGTCGTCAAAGTCAACGAACGCGCCTCGACTCCCTGAGCCTCCTCGGCGGCGAAGGCTTCGGCGTCGGCGGCGTGTCGCATGTGATGGCAGAAGTTGCGAAAGCGGCCGACACTGTAGTCCAGCGCCTTCTTGAGCAGATGACTTTCATCAAAGGGTCTGGCCGTCTGGGACTCCTCGAGAGCGGCGGCGGTGCGGGCCATCAAGGCGAGATGCGGAAAGCCGATCCCGCCTGCGGTCATCGCCTCCGCCGCCGCTGACAGCTTGGGAAGCTGCTGTCTGACAGCGACTCTGTCAGCAGCCGCGCCGCCGCTCATGTGGCAGTGCAAGCGAATCCACGAGATCGGGGACACCGATCCCTGCTCCTCGTAAGCGTTGGTGGCGGCGTACGCCGCGGCCATGTGTGAGAACTTGAGGTCGAGCAGATCCATGCCTCGGCGGAGCTCCTCCATGTCCGCCGCGAGCTCGTGCCCATCCTGGCGCAGCGCTTCCCCGGAGAAGCGCTCTATGTGCTCCACAAGCTGGGCGATCTCTGGCGAAGCGTTCCGCATGCCGCCAAACTTACGAACAACCGTTCGTCAACGCAATGCTCTTAACCGGGGGAAATCAACATCTCCTGAACGGTCGGGCCGAGCGCAAGCAATGAGGTGCGATATCGGTCCAACCGCCTGTGCCTGGCGCCACCCGGTTCGATCTCGAGCATCATCCACTCGCCCTCGACTCGAGCGATGCCAGCCACGTCCTCGCTCGGAATCAGCAACAGGTCATCCTCAAACCGGCCCTCATCGCGATTCCACCCCAGCACGCTGACAAATGTCGACGGCGAAGCCCGAAAGCTCGACCGCCTGACGTAAACCCGATTCTCGAGATGCGCCTTATCCCATCCCACTGTCTTCACCTGCAACCCAAGGAACCGATGCGAGGTTATGTGCCTAGCGAGCACCTCGACAGTCTCCAGGTCGGGAAACGGGCGAAACAGATTGAGCGACTCCGCCTCCGCGAGCCGCCTGACGACCTCGATCTCGCCAAGGAAACCCTCACGCCCGCGATCCACCTGGACAGCCGCGGACACCTCACCCGTTGCAGCCTCGGCCAATTTCAGCCCGAACCGCTCGGCCAACCGCTCGCGCTCGACGAGGTACGGCGCCCACCGTGACTTTCCGCCGGCATGCATCTCGAACGCTGCGGTCAAGTACTCGCGCCCATCCACCACGTTGTGCGAGGCGAGCTCACGAAATTTCGATTCGGCGACGACGAGAACCATCGAACCCAGCTGCTCCTCTTCGGCCAGCACGCCAACGAGGAGCGCCTCGTCGTCGCCGAAGCTACTTGCGGTCACAGTGAGATGCACCTGTCCAGCGGGAGTGAGCTCCGTCCGACCTTTGACCTGGA
>DATCPW010000024.1:0-4114 GCA_036569865.1 Candidatus Dormiibacterota bacterium | reverse complement strand
AGCGACCCCTCGGGGTCGATGCGCCAGGAGAGCTCGATCCAGAACTCGTTCTCCTCCCAGACCTCCCCTGGATTGACCTCGCGGGTGTCGCTGATCGTTTCGCCGAGCCGCTCCCGTGCTGCGCGCAGCACGGGCTGGCGGAAGCCGAGCCATTGGGCGTCGTGGGTCTCGTAGGAGTGGAGGTCGTGACGCTCGGAGCCGTGCCCCATCGGCAGCACATAGTCGGCGAAGTACGCGCTCTCGTTCCAAGTCGGCGTGAGAGCGGCGTGGAGCCCGACCTTTGACTCGTCCAGCAGCGCCTGGATCCAGGCGAAGCCGTTGGGGTTCGTCCAGACCGGGTTGTAGACCCGGGTGAAGTAGACCTCGAGCCGCTCCCGGCCTTCCTCCAGGAAGTGAGGGAGGAGGAAGGACATCTCCATCAGCGCCAGCGGGTACTCGCGCGGCCAGGTCAGCTCGTTCCATTCCTCGGGGTGGGGCGGCACGTACATGGGCCGGGGCACGAACTTGTTCCAGGCGTTTGGATAGACCCCGCCCTCGGTCGCCACGGCCCCCATCAGGGCATTGAGCAGGAAAAGGGCGCGGGAGACCTGCCAGCCCCCGAGGTTGCCGGCCGCGGCCGCGCGCCACGTGTGAGTCGAGAGCCGCGTGCCCGCGCCGGCCACCAGGTCAGCGACCTCGCTCAGGGTTGCGGCCGGGATCCCCGACTCGGCGGCGGCGTAATCGAAGGTGAAGTCCTTGTAGATCTCGGCGAGCACCTCTTCGAAGTGCTCGAACGTCTGTGGCTCGTCTGGATGCTCGCGGCTCAGGTACTCCTGCCAGTTCCACCAGCGGCGCACGAACTCGCGGTTGAACAGGCGCTTGGAGATGATGTCGCGGGCGATGGCCAGGCATACCGCAGCTTCCGAGCCTGGATACGTGGGCAGCCAGTGGTCGGCGTGCGTGGCGGTGTTGGACAGTCGGGTGTCCATCACGATCAGCTTCGCGCCCCTCTCCTTAGCCTCCATGACGCGCTGGGCGTGGGGGTTGAAGTAGTGGCCGGCCTCGAGATGAGAGCTGATCAATAAGATGACGCGCGCGTTGGCGTGGTCGGGGCTGGGGCGGTCGAGCCCCATCCAGAAGTGGTAGCCGGCGCGGCCGCCCGAGGAACAGATGTTGGTGTGGGAGTTGTGTCCGTCCACGCCCCAAGCGGCCAGAACCCGCTCGGTGAAGCCGTCCTCGCCCGGCCTGCCGACGTGGTACATGACCTCGTTCCGACGGCCGTCGGTGATCGCTTTGCGAATCCGGCCCGCGATGTCGTCGAGCGCTTCGTCCCATGTGACCTGCACCCAGCGGCCCTCGCCCCTCTTCCCCGCCCGCTTCAACGGGTGGAGGATTCGATCGGGATCGGTGACCTGGTTCAGGGTGGCCGGGCCCTTGGCGCAGTTGCGCCCCCGTGAGCCGGGGTGCTCGGGGTTGCCCTCGAACTTTCGCACCTGGAGCGTGTCGCGGTCGACGTAGGCGAGGAGACCACATGCCGATTCGCAGTTAAAGCAGGTGGTGGGGACGAGCATGTAACGGCGTTCGACCTTGCCCGGCCAGGCTTTCGAGTCGAGCTCAACCCAGTCGTCCCAGCGCTCTTTGGGCGGGAAGGCGGCGAGATGGATGCGGCTCGGTCCCGGATAGAAAGTCTCGCCACGGGCCTCGGTCTCGGCTCGCGCCGCCTTGACTCGTTCGTTGAGCCGTTCCAGCCGATCTTTGGAGCTCACGCCAGCGGAACCACCTGGCCGGCCTGGACGTACGCGTGCTCGTGGAGCAAGAGCCCGGCGAGGGCCGCGATTGCAACCAATGGGCCGAGCGCCGGTCCCAAGACTGCGACCGCAACGAGCACGATCCCGCCCCAGAAGTAGCGGGCGAAGCGGCCGCGAATCATCTCCCGCGCCGCCAGGTGGGCGTGGGCGGTGGGATGCGTCAGCGTTGCCTCGCCGAGCACGAATAGCAGATGCAACAGGCTCGCGGCGGCCAACAGCCAGAGCAGCGGCACAACAGCCGCCGTCTGCAGCCAGACCGCGAAAGGCAGCATTGCGGCAGAGCCGGCCATGGCTGCCTGGACGGTGAGGTGTGGCGGGAGAAGCGGGCTCTGCCAGAGGTCGCGAGCCTTGGCCTGCGCGAACAGGTAGCCCGTGTAGACGGCCGCCATCACCGAAAGTGGCAATCCTGGCACCGCCAGCCACATTCGGGCGGCCGATGAGCCAAGCAAGCTGGCGAGGAAATGGAGCGCGAGGACGGCTCCGTAGGCCGTGATCACCACAGCTCCACGCACCAGCCAACTGCGCCACTGCGGGCGCAAGAAGATGAGGTAGAAGCGGAAGGGGTGCTCGAGATCCCAGATCAGGATCAGACCCGTGAGGCCGAGAAAAACGGTGGCGAGGACCGGCGCCACCCAGGCCCACAGCGCGCTGGTCGCAGGTACCACTCCGCCCAACACCAATAGCAACGGCACGAAGTAGGCGCCGGCCGCGATGCTCTTGGTCCAGGTGTAGAGACCAACGCGCCAATCCCAGGGAGCCTTGTGGGAAACGTCGTAAGACAGAAGGGCCGCGGCCGAGCTGTTGGCGCCACCCCACGCGACCGACGCTCCAGCCCCGACCTGCTGCTCGCCGTGAGGCTGTTCGCTCCACATGTAGAGGCCGCCCTCCGGTCGCCGGGCGGCGAGCGGATCAAGGGTCGCTTGGTGCGCGCCCTTGTAGAACAGCTTGGGCCGAGTGCCCTTCTCCGGGCGGCGGACCTGCACCGGATCGCGGTTCACGATCTGGGCCACCTTCGACGTCGGATCGTTCAAGTCGCCGACAATGATCGCCTCGACCGGACACACGACCACGCATGCCGGCTCCAGACCCATGTCTATACGATGCGCGCAGAAGTTGCACTTCTCGGCCGAGTGGTCCTCGGGGTTGATGAAGATGGCATCGTATGGACAGGCAGCCATGCAGGCCTTGCAGCCAATGCAGACCGATTTATCGAAGTCGACGATCCCATCGGGACGGCGGAACATAGCCGAGGTCGGGCAGGCGGCAACGCACGGAGCGTCGTCGCACTGGTTGCAGCGCGTGACTTGGAAGGCGCGCCGCGCCTGCGGAAATATGCCGATGTCCACGGCCTTGACATACGTGCGGGTGACAGAGAGCGGGACCTCGTTCTCCGACTTGCAGGCGACAGTACAAGCGTGGCAGCCGATGCACTTGTTCTGATCGATGACCTTCGCCCACTTGGGCGGTTGGGCCAGCAGCGGCAAAGGCATCGCAGAGCGGGACGTCGTGCTCCCGACGTCCTCCGCGCTCACGAGGCGGCCAAGGCCCTACCCCTCTCGCGCAGGCTGGCACAAACCAGGTCGCAAAGCTCGCCGAGAGACTCGTCGACGATGCGGTAGTAGATCGTCGTCCCCTCGCGCCGGCGACCAACGAGTCCGGCTGCAGCAAGCCGGCTCAGGTGCTGGGAGAGGTTGGTTCGGGTCAGCCCGCTGAGAGTCGCCAACTCGCCCACTGCCAGCTCACCGAACTCATTGAGAGTGCTGAGGATCCGAAGGCGCGACGGATCGCCAAGCAGCGCGAACCGGCGTGCAGCTTCCTCGAGGAGAGTCTCCGGAATCAAGGCTCCCTACCAATAACACCAAACGTCTATATGATCAAGCGCTGACAGACTGACAAATGCCAATCCGCGACCTCTTGTGAGGTTGCGGAACCGCAAATCCGCGCCCTGGGCCGGGTCGACTTTCGCCTCCCGTGCTGCTGGTCGGCGAGAGGCGCCTCAGGTTGTGCCTGGGGTGGTCGCTAACGAACCGCGATTAGCCTGAGCGCTCTCTGTACGTTGAGACTCCCCCCGCCGATGGTGCGACCACTTGCTGGCCGCGTGAGCTCGCCTTCGGTTCTCGATGGCCCGCATCACGTCTCGAGCGAGCTGCTTGACCGTTTACAGACTTTGCCGACCCACAGCGCCGTGGCGCCTGCGCGCCGGATCAGTGGCCGCAGCCGCAGGCCTTGGCGTTGCCGGCGTCGTCGCCGGTGTCGAAGGAGGTGCCGCAGGAGCACGAGTGGACTGCGTTGGGGTTGTGCACGGTGAACCCGCCGCCCATCAGGCT